>JALSMF010000215.1 GCA_026987795.1 Bacteroidales bacterium | reverse complement strand
AACAGATGATGGAAAGCAAAGATATACTGACTAATTTATACAAGAATAAAAATTCTTTTTTACTTACTGTTGAGCAAAGAGAAAAATTTTCAGCAAAATTGAAACTGTCTGAAATTCCGGGCTCAGGAACCGAAAATTGGAGAGAATTCAGACCTAAACCTATCTTTAATCATAAATATAAACTCGGTAAAAAACTGTCGGCAGATGAAAATATTCTTAAAACATTATCATTTTACGAGCCGTCAGCCAATAATATCATTATCGTAAACGGAAATTACGATGAAAAAAAATCTTTTGTAAAAGATGAAAAAGTTATTGTTTCCTCAATTAAAGCAGCAAAGGAAAAATATAAAGATATTTTTGATAACAGGTTCGGAAAAACCGAAAGTAAAAATGAAAACTTCTTTTCTTTACTGAACAAAGTTCACTCAGAAGACGGTTTCTTTTTATATATACCTGATAATGCCGTCGTTGAAGAAACTATTTATATAATGCACTTTGTTGAAAGTGATAACGGGAATATTTTTTCACAAGACAGAAACCTTATAATTGCCGGTAAAAATACGGCGTTTAAAGTGGTTCATTTTTACTATTCCCTGCTGCCCGATTTTTCTTTTACCAACAGTTTTACGGAAGTTTTTGCAGATGAAAATGCAAATATTGAATATTATTTATTTGAGGGCGAGGGTAACACGGCAGCACACATAAATAATATGAATGCCGAACTGAAAAAAAACAGCTTTTTTAAAGCAAATGTTATAACACTATGCGGTTCGGTTGTAAGAAATAATTTTGAAGTTAACCTGAAAGGGAAATATTCTGAGGCAGATTTAAGCGGTATTTATATGCCCGAAAAAGAACAGTATATTGATAACTTTGCAGAAGTAGTACATACAAATTCCGATTGCAGAAGCAATCAATTATTTAAAGGTGTGATTGACAATAAAGCGGTATCTGTTTTTACGGGAAAGGTTTATGTAGCAAAAAATGCACAAAAAACCGACTCGGCACAATCAAATCAAAATTTATTGCTGACAGACTCTGCCAAAGCATACAGCCGCCCTCAACTGGAAATTTATGCTGATGATGTTGCGTGTTCGCATGGTTCAACAACCGGGCAAATAGACAAAGAGGCTTTATTTTATCTTAAAACAAGAGGCATTCCTGAGCAAAGAGCAAAAACAATGCTGACAAAAGCTTTCTTGCGTGATGTTACAGACAAAATAAATGTCGAAAATTATCGCGACTATGTTAATTTTTTGATAAGTCGAAGATTAAAAGGTCAGTCGGCAGAAAGCCTGTGTATGGTTAAGGTTTGCCCGAGTTGCTCATAAAATTGAAGAATGAATATGTTTGATGTTGAAAAAATAAGAGAACAGTTTCCTTTACTCACACAAAAAGTAAACGGCAAAAATTTAGTATATCTGGATAACGGAGCTACCGTACAAAAACCTCTCAGAGTTATTGAAAAAATAAAAGAAATTTATACCGAATATAACTCAAATATACATAGGGGAGTTCATTATTTGAGCAATAAAACGACAGAAGCCTATGAAAACGCACGAGAAACAGTCAGAAATTTTATAAATGCAAATTCAACAGAAGAAATAATTTTTACAAAAGGAACGACAGACGCAATAAATCTTGTTGCATTTTCTTTTGGTGAGAAATATATAAAAAAAGGTGATGAAATTTTGATTGCCGAAACAGAGCACCACTCAAATATTGTACCGTGGCAAATGATGTGCGAAAGAAAAGGAGCAAAAATAAAAGTCATACCGGCTGATAATAACGGAGAACTTATACTGTCCGAATATAAAAAACTGCTGAACAAAAGGACTAAACTTGTAGCCGTAGCCCAAGTAGCAAACTCTCTCGGAATAATCAATCCTATTGAAGATATCATTTATGAAGCCCGAAAAACAGGTGCAAAAACTCTTATTGACGGAGCACAGGCAGTTCAACACAAAAGTGTTGATGTTCAAAAACTTGATTGCGATTTTTATGCTTTTTCCGGTCATAAAACATATGCTGAAACCGGCATAGGCATTCTTTACGGAAAAAAAGAACTTCTTAACGAAATGCCTCCGTATCAAGGCGGAGGTGATATGATAAAATCCGTAAGTTTCGAAAAAACCGAATATACCGACCTGCCCCTTAAATTTGAAGCCGGAACGTCAAATTATGTCGGAGCAATAAGTTTGGGCGAAGCAATTAATTTTATAAACTCCGTCGGTATTGAGAAAATAGAAAAATACGAAACCGAACTCTTGAAATATGCCGAAGAAAAACTATCTTTGATAAACGGCTTAACAATTTACGGAAAATCAAAAAATAAAACTTCTGCGGTGTCGTTCCTGCTGAAAGGAATTCATTTTTACGATACCGGAATGATTTTAGACAAACTCGGTATTGCCGTAAGAACCGGAGCACATTGTGCAGAACCGACAATGAAAAACTTCGGAATTTCCGGCACCGTAAGGGCAAGTTTTGCAATGTATAATACAAAAGAAGAGATAGATAAACTGTATGAGGGGCTTTTAAAAGTAAAAAATATGCTGTTATAGCATTATAGAATAATTAATTACATTAAAATATAAAACAATGAAGAAGATATTAATTTACACAACCGTTTTAACAATATTTTTAAGTTTTATTTCTTGCAATACAGGCAATGAAACAGAATCTGAAAAGAAGCAGGAAACTAAAACAGAACAAAAAAAAGACTGTAAGGATGTTCATTGGTCGCATCACAGCGGAGAAGACGGTCCGGAAAATTGGAAAAACTTATGCGAAGGCTTCTCGGATTGCGGCGGAAGATTTCAATCTCCCGTTAATATTATTACAGACAGTATTGCCGAAAACAGTAATCTTGCTGCAATTACATTTAATTACGGAGACTCAAAAGTAAACATAATAAATAATTCTCACACAGTACAATTTAATATTTCGGGCGAAAATAATATTACGATAAACAACAGAAAATATAAATTACTGCAGTTTCATTTTCATACTTCAAGCGAGCATACCGTTAACGGAAATTATTTTCCTGCAGAAGTACATTTTGTACATCAGTCAGAAGACGGAAATTATGCTGTTATAGCAGCTTTTTATGAAGAAGGAGAAGAAAATGAGCTGTTTAAAATGTATATGAAATACTTCCCGACAGCTGAAGGAGAATATACTTCCGAAGATAAATTTGACATCTTGAGCCTATTACCCGAAAATAAAAGTTACTATTATTACAAAGGCTCTCTCACCACTCCGCCGTGTTCCGAAACTGTCAGTTGGTATATATTAAAAAACAATCTGTCTGCATCAAAAGAGCAATTAGAAGAGTTTGCAAAAATTTTAGATAATAATTTCAGACCGATACAAAAATTAAACGGAAGAAAAATCGAAGAATATACCGAATAATTAATTTTTACAGTTTAAAAATAAAAAATGACAACACAAGAAATTCAAAACGAAATAATCGAAGAGTTTTCCGTTTTTGATGACTGGATGGATAAATACGAATATCTGATTGAAATCGGAAACACTCTTGAACTTTACGATGAAAAAAATAAAAAACCGTCTAATTTAATACAAGGTTGTCAATCAAGGGTTTGGCTCGATGCCGAATACAAAGACGGGAAAATATATTTCACGGCAGACAGCGATGCAATTATCACAAAAGGAATTATAGCTTTGCTTATTCGGATTTTTTCGGGAAAAACTCCCGATGAAATTTTACAAACGGATTTATTTTTTCTTGATAAAATCGGATTAAAAGAAAATCTTTCGCCTACCCGTGCAAACGGTTTGGTTTCAATGATTAAAAATATCAAAGCCTATGCAACGGCTTTTAAAGCAAAATACGAATCTTAATTAAAAACTCTAAAATTTAAAAAAATGAAAAAAAATATTTTTTTGCCGTTACTTCTGACAGCAATACTGTTTACGTTTTCTTGTGATAAACTTTTAACATTTGACATATCTGACAGCACAACCATTACAATTGACGCAAATCCTTTACCGTTTGAATCTCCGGTTGAAATTCCTACCCCGGACGTAACAACAAATTCCGAAAGTGAATTTGCTCAAAATGACACAAAAGTTGACTTAGTAAAAGAAATAATATTAAAAAGATTAGCCTTGACTATTACTTCACCAAGCGATAAAACTTTTTCGTTTTTGAAATCAATAGAAATTTATATTTCCGCTGAAGGAGAAGACGAAACAAAACTTGCATGGAATAACGATGTCCGAAGCGATGCGAAATCAATAGAGTTGGAAACAACCTCCGAACCTCTGGACAGATATGTAAAAAAAGACAGCTATAAACTAAGAACAACCGTAACAACAAGAGAAACCCTGACACAAAGCGTAGATATAAAGATAGATTTTACGTTTCAGGTAACGGCAGATCCCCTGTAAAATTTGGTTCGATTTTTTAAACAAAAAAGTAAGATAATGGATGAAGAATTATTAATGACAGAGAAAAAAATTTCAGACGTATTGCATACGGTTTATGACCCTGAAATTCCCGTAAATATTTATGATTTAGGACTGATTTATGATATTGAAATAGATGATTATAACAATGTTGAAATTACAATGACATTAACGGCACCGAATTGTCCGGTTGCCGACAGTCTGGTTGCCGAAGTAAGAGACAGAGTAGCGGCAATAGAGGGAATAAACAAAGTAAATGTTAATTTAACATTTGACCCGCCTTGGGAAAAATCAATGATGAGCGAACAAGCAATGCTTGAACTGGGATTTTTGTAGAATTTGATTTTTAAAAGTTGAATCTGAAAAAGTTTAAATATTCAAAAATGATTAAAGCTGAGGCAAAAAGTCTCGGCTTTTTTGCTTGCGGAATTTCAAAAGCTCGTTTTTTGGAAGAAGAAGCCGAAAATTTTGAAAATTGGCTGAAAAACGGTTCTCAAGGCAAAATGTCTTATATGGAAAACCATTTTGACAAACGCCTTAATCCCGTTTTGCTTGTTCCGGGTGCAAAATCCGTTATATCATTGCTTTATCCCTATTATCCGCATCAATTGCAAAAGCATGACAATGCTCCGGTGCTTTCAAAATACGCTTACGGCGAAGACTATCACTTTGTTTTAAAAGACAAAATGAAAAAACTGATGCAGTTTATAAATTATGAAATCGGTAAAGTAAACGGCAGAAAATTTACGGACAGTGCACCGGTTTTTGACAAAAAATGGGCAGAACTTTCGGGTATTGCCTGGCGAGGTAAGCACTCAAATATGCTTACCCGGCAAGGTAGTTTTTTCTTTATCGGCGAACTTATTATCGACTTGGATTTGGAATACGACAAACCGATGAATTCTTATTGCGGTACCTGCACACGCTGTATCGATGCTTGTCCTACGCAGGCAATTACCGAACAGTATGTTGTGGATGCCCGTAAGTGTATTTCATATCTTACCATTGAATTTAAAGGAAATTTGCCGGAAGAACTGAAAGAAAAATTTAAAAATCGCGTTTTCGGTTGCGATATTTGTCAAGATGTTTGCCCGTATAATAGAAAACCGCTGTTTCACAGCGAAGAACGTTTTTTTCCGCATCCCGATTTGCTCGAAATGACAAAAAAAGACTGGCACGAAATAACGGAAGATACCTTTAATAAACTATTCAAAAAGTCTGCCGTAAAACGCACAAAATTTAAAGGATTGAAACGTAATTTAGATTTCATAAAGTAACAAAGAATATGTAATTTCGTATAATAATTGTAAAAATAAGCATATGAAAAGAAAAATTTTGATTACGGGAGCAAGTAAAGGCATCGGCAGAGCTGAAGCGGAAAGATTATCGGCAGATTACGAACTTTTTTTGCATGCCTCAAGTATGTCTTCATTTAAAAAAGACATTAAAGGAGCTCATTATTTCGGATATGACTTTTCAAAAACAGATGAGGTTAATAAATTTGTCGAAGAGTTTAAAAAAGAAACCGATACTCTTGATGTTTTGGTTAATAACGTAGGTATTATGATACTTGAAAATTTTGCCGATTTTAAAGATGAGGATATAGATAAGCTGATAACGTTAAACCTTCATTCGCATCTGCTTCTGACAAAAAAATTAATTCCTGTGCTGGAAAAAAGCGAAAATCCTCACATTGTATTTATGTCATCAATGTCTGCAAAAAATCAAATAGAAGGAGAGTCTGTTTATGCGGCAACTAAAGCGGGAATAATGCAATTTGCCCATGTTTTAAGAAACGAGCTTGCCGGAAAAATAAGAGTTTCTACAATTCATTCGTGGGGTGTAAACACATGGGGCGACCCCGAAGGCTCTCCTATTTTAGTGCCGGAAAATGTTGCCGAAGTTTTAGAATTTATAATTTCAAGAGAACGACCTTTTGTTATTGAATCTGTAGATTTAAGCCACGAAAAACAGTGGAAAGGAACAACAGCTCCTTGGACACCCGTTAAATAATGTTTGATATGAAAAAGAAAATTGTATTTATTACGATTATTGCTTTAATTTCTTTTGCTTCCTGCAAAAACAATAATGATTTTAAAATTGATGTTTCTGATATTAAAGTTGACATAAAAGTAAAGCATTTCGAAAAAGATTTATTCAAATTTAATATAGACAGTGCTGATTTTTATGTAAATCTTTACAGGCAGAAATACGGAGAATTTTTTAAACTGTTTAATTATCAAATAACAGAAATCGGTTCGTCGGAAGACAAAAATTATCCCGAAAATTTGGATATGTTTGTTCGTTATTGGAAAACCGAAAATATTCCGTATATTTTAGATTCGGCTTTTGCCGATTTCGACCAAAAACAAATTCCCGAAATTCAAAAGGCATTTCAACATTATAAATACTATTTTCCGGAAGATACCGTGCCTGAAATTTATACTTTCTTCTCATCTTTCGGCTATTCTGTCGTAACACTTGACGGAATTGTCGGTTTGGCATTAGATAAATATCTGGGCAAAAAATTTTATTATTTTTATGACAGGGTCGGGTGGAGCAATTATCAAAAACGCCGAATGATAAAAGAAATGATTCCCGTTGATATTATGCAAGCCGTTGCCGTTGCCGAATATCCCTATGATGAAGAAAACGGAACAACTCTTCTGAAAAAAATGATTTATGAAGGGAAAATTCAATATTTTCTGAATTGTATGCTGCCGGAAGCACCGGATACTCTGAAATGGAGATATACGGCGAAACAATTTGCCTGGGCAGAGAAATATGAAAACAAAATTTGGTCGTATATCGCAGAACAAAAATTACTTTTTACTTCGGATAATATGCAAATAAGAAAATTTACCGATGACGCTCCTTATACTTCTGTTTTTACTGATGTATCGGCACCTCGGGCGGGAAGTTTTATAGGATATAAAATTGTTGAAAAATATATGAAAAACAATAACTTAAGCTTAAAAGAACTAATGGAAGAAAAAGACGAAAGAAAAATCCTTGCAGGCTCTAAATATAATCCGTAAAAATTAAGTATATATACAAAAATTGAAGATTATGGGAAAAAAGCAAGATGTAATAACAAATTTGTAAAGAAAAGAATGATTTTAAATTTGATAACGATTTAGTCAGAAATATTTCCGAAAAAATAGGTTTCGGGAATCCGTTTGATGTTACAAAACTTGACAATACTGATAAATTTCCGGATATTTTACTGAAAAATAATTATTTTATAATTCATCTCGGAGGAGGGAAGCATAAATTTGTAAAAGGTATTGATAAAGGTTTTCATAAATTTGAAAAAATTCCGGAAGAAAATATTCACGATTGGAAATACAGACAAAGTATCCTTAATGAATTTGATAAAAGTGAAAGTAATATTTTGTCCGTAGGATTTAATCAAAGAATCATTCATGATTTTTTATATGATGACATTGTCGCAAGTCCTAAAATGTATGGTGCAAGGCGAACCAAAACAACATTGAATTATTCAATAGGAAAAGAAAAAATAACAGCATCAAATTTGCAGATGGAAATAGATCTTACAACTGAAAATAATGGTATCGTAACTGTTTTTGAAGGTAAAAATAATTTTCTTGAAAATTTTGCTGTTTACCAATTATATTTCCCTTTTTTATACTATTAT
Organism: Bacteroidales bacterium; assembly: GCA_026987795.1. Lineage (GTDB taxonomy): Bacteria > Bacteroidota > Bacteroidia > Bacteroidales > JAADGE01 > JAADGE01. The sequence goes on along the minus strand of JALSMF010000215.1, from coordinate 3,669 downwards.
AATCTTAAAAAAGAGAACAAATTAGAAATCAATTGTTGTTATTTATTACGGAAACGAGATGATGAAAAATCTGTTATAAAAATTTACAAATATACATTTGAAGATCCTGTTGATATGACAAGTATAAAATTGATAAAAAATGCCCGATACAACCTTATAAAACGTTAACCGATGTTGCCGAAAAAGTTTAAAAATAAAGTTTTCAATAAAGATGTAATTTAAACAGTTTGCTGTACAAATGTACAACTTGTCTTGACTCTTCGGGATTTGATTTTTTACCAACGTATAATCCAAAATAAAAAAATAAAAGAGCTGTTTTTTCTAACATTTGCATATACAATTAGAATTCCAAAGATAAATTTGTATTTTTGTGAATATAAAAATAATATCTATGATAGCGAAGCCATTTTTAAAGTGGGCAGGTGGAAAAACCCAATTAATAGAGCAAATAAGGAATAATTTACCGAAAGACACGATGAATAAACCATTTACCTACATTGAACCTTTTGTGGGGAGCGGTGCTGTATTGTTTTGGGTGATTGAAAATTTCTCGAATATAAAACGTGCTGTCATAAATGATATAAATACTGACCTGACAAACAGCTATTTAACTATAAAAAATGATGTAGACATATTAATTCAAATTCTGGAAAAATGGGAAATAGAATATCACAGATTAGCTGAAAATCCGGAAAGAAAAAAGGAATACTATTACAAAAAAAGAGAACTTTTTAATTCAAGAAAATCCGAACAAACCAAACAAACGGCATTATTTATTTTCTTAAACCGAACATGTTTTAACGGTTTATATCGTGTTAATCGTAAAAATGAATTCAATGTACCAATAGGAAGTTATAAAAAACCGCAAATTTGTAACAAACCTAATCTAAAATCTGTTTCAAAAGCTCTTCAAAACGTTGAAATATTAAACGGTGACTATTCGGAAACGTTGAAATACGCCGGTGAAAATACATTTTTCTATTTTGATCCGCCTTACAAACCGTTAAGCAATACATCAAGTTTTAATTCATATTCAAAAGATATCTTTGGTGATGCAGAACAAATTCGGTTAAAAGAATTTTGTGCACTTTTAGACAAAAAAGGACATCAATGGATATTAAGCAACTCTGATGTAAAAGGTAAAAATCCGCAAGATAATTTCTTTGACGATTTATATGCAACTTTCAATATTTTAAGAGTAAATGCTCGTAGAAGTATAAATGCTAATCCGCAAAAACGCGGTTTATTAACCGAATTATTAATAACTAATATCTATTAATAATGGCAAATAATGCTTCTTGGAAAAAAATATTTGATAACTACAAGATTAATGAGCATAATTTTGATAAATCATCTTTTAAATTATCTGCACAACAAATTAAAATTGCTTGTCAAGATTTTAAAAAAACAGCACAAAAAGAAGTTCGAATTTTGTGTAAACAAGATAGCAGAAATAATAGACCGCAAGTTTTTATTGAAAAAGGTTTATTTTTATTGCCTGTAAAAAATGGTTTTTACAATATCGTTAAAGGAGAAGGTTATGTTGACATTCCTGATATTATAACAGAACCGGAAAAATATAACTCAAAACTTGACTTTAAACTTGATACATCAGAAATAGGAAATTCTGAAATGCAACATTTAGATTTCGCTTATGCTTCAAGCTTAATAAGAACATTTCTAAATGACGATAGCCTGGTTCTTACAATAAGAGGAAGAAAATACACACCAAAATTTTCATTTTATGTCGGAAATAACCTCGTTGAAGTAGAAAGTGTTCAAACAGAGGTTGATGCGGGATATGAAGGCAAAGATAAAGTAGTTTTAGTAGAGGCTAAAAACTCAAAAACAAATAATACTATTATTAGACAGTTATTTTATCCGTATAAACAATGGAAACAATTTACAGAAAAGGATGTTTATCTGATTTTTTTTGAAAAAAGAGATCGTATGTATTATTTGTGGCAATATGGATTTAAAAATGAGAATGATTACAATAGTATTGAATTAATTAAATCGAAGAGATATTCAATAGAAAGTCCTAATGATTAAACCCTACTTCAAATCAAAAGACAAGAAATTTTATCTCTTGCAAGGTGATACTTTTGATTTATTACCGAAAATAAATCATAAATTCGATATGGTTTTTGCTGACCCTCCTTATTTTCTTTCAAATAACGGGTTAACAATTCAAAACGGCAAAATTGTATCGGTAAATAAAGGAAAGTGGGACAAATCAAAAGGTTTTGATTACGTAAATAAATTTAATCGAAAATGGTTAAAACTCATTCGTGAACGAATGAAAGATGATGCTACCATTTGGATAAGCGGAACAACACACAATATTTTTAGTATAGGTCAAATTTTAAACGAACTTGATTATAAAATTTTAAACATTATCACGTGGCAAAAAACTAATCCGCCGCCAAATTTTTCACGTCGATATTTTACGCATTCTACCGAACAAATAATTTGGGCTCGTAAGCATAAAAGCGTGCCGCATTATTATAATTACGACTTAATGAAGCAATTAAACGGAAACAAGCAAATGAAAGATGTTTGGACTTTACCTGCTATTGCTAAATGGGAAAAATCTTGTAAAAAACACCCGACACAAAAACCGCTTTCGATTTTAACCCGAATTGTTTTAGCTTCTACCAAACCCAATGCGTGGATTTTAGATCCTTTTACCGGGAGCAGTACAACCGGAATTGCCGCAAATTTAGCAAATCGGAGATTTTTAGGAATTGATAAGGAAAAAGAATTTTTAGAAATCAGCAAATGTCGTAAAATAGAAATTGAGAATGAAAAAAATGCAGAAAATTATCGTAATAAAATTCACGGATTTAATAATAAAAAAGAATTCGGAAATTATATTAAAGCAGAACCAAAACCCAAGAAAAAAATCGCTTTGGGATTTTGCAGAAAAAAAGATATATCAAATCTGACGAAAACAAACAAATTCTATTTTCACGCTATCGAAAATAATAATTTAGTTCAGGATTTTCCTCTTGAAATATTTGATGCAGAATATTTATACACTTATCAAGGCGGACGCGGAAAAATATTTTTTTTAACAGGTCATTTCGGTAAAATAAAAAATATAAAACAAGTTCATAAAAGTAAAATTAAAGGAAAAGAGAAATCAAAAACAGAATTTTATTGGGAAGTAGTATTAAATAATAATTTTAAATTTGATAATAGAATAATTAAAGAGCTCAAAATCAACAAATTATTTAATAATAATGATATAAATAAAAAATTTATAAAGAAATATCTGCCGGCAATAGTTGAAAAAAATAAAATAATCCAACTGCTTTTGTTAAACACATTGTAAAAACACAAAATACTGTATTCTATGGATATATGCCGGTTTGATAAAAAAAGTTTCAAAAGATAAAACATTCCATTCTTGCTAAATGATATGATTTTAAACCGATTGGAAAATAACGGAAATATATCGGCAGAATTTCGGCTTGGTTTTATAAAAGAGAAAAATAAACCGGAAGAAAAAGAATTGAAATTATTTTAACAAACTAATAGGTTTAAATGCTGTTTTCTGAACAATTATACGAAAAATACGAAATTTATAAAGAAAAATCACTTTTTCACAGAAGATTTAAGCACAAAGATATTTTACCTTTAATAAAAAAGAGAAATCCGAATGTT
>JALSMF010000214.1 GCA_026987795.1 Bacteroidales bacterium | reverse complement strand
AGGAGGAGGTATAATCTTGAGCCCGGTATTATTACTTCTCCACTGGGCTGATATAAAAGAAACGGCAGGAATATCGGCTCTTTTCATATTTCTGAACTCTTTAGCCGGATTAACGGGACTTCTTCTTAACGAAAATTATGAGCCTAATTCCAATATATTACTGTGGGCTGCAGTAGGTCTGGCAGGAGGTTTAGCTGGAGGATTTTTAAGCAGCAATAAATTATCCGGAAATAAATTGAAATATCTGCTGGCATCAGTATTATTTGTTGCAAGCATTAAACTTTTATTTATATGATACAATTTGAAGAAGCTCTCAGCATTGTTAACAAAGTTGCAAATACAATAAGCACGGAGAAGAGTAACATCCGAAACTCTTTAAGAAGAGTTCTTTCCAAAAATATTTATTCGGATATTGATATGCCGCCCTTTGATAAGTCTGCAATGGACGGTTATGCCTGTAAAAAATCTGATTTGAATAATCCTTTAAAAATTATTGAAGTTATTCCTGCAGGTAAAATTCCCGAAAAAACGGTAGAAAAAAATCAATGTTCTAAGATAATGACAGGAGCTCCTGTTCCCAAGGGTGCAGATACGGTTATTATGATTGAACATACAAAACAAATTTCTGAGGATACAATTCAGTTTATTAAAGAAAATTCAAAACATAACATTTGCCGCAAAGGCGAGGATGTCAAGAAAGGTGATGTTGTTTTAAAAAAAGGAACGATTATTTGCCCTGAACACATTGCTGTATTAGCCTCCGTAGGTGTTGTAGATGTTCCTGTTTATAAAAAGCCTAAGCTGTCCGTTATTTCTACGGGAAACGAACTCGTAGAGCCGAATATAAAACCAAACAACTCCCAAATCAGGAACAGCAATGCATTTCAACTTATTGCACAAGCTGAAAAAACAGGTATTGAGGCTGAATATGCCGGTATTGCCGAAGATACAAAAAGAGATACTGAAAACAAAATTAAAAACTCTTTAAAAAATGCTGATATTGTAGTTATTTCAGGTGCTGTTTCTGTAGGAGACTATGATTTTGTTCCTGCCGTAATTAAAAAGCTCGGTTTCACGATTCATTTTCACGGAATAAAAATAAAACCGGGTAAAAGAACAATATTTGCCTCAAAGTCAGATAAATATATAATCGGAGTCCCCGGTAATCCGGTATCTTCTTTTGTCCAGTTTGAGATGCTTATAAAACCGTTGATTTATAAAATATGCGGAGCAAATTACAAACACAAGTATATTAAACTGCCTCTTTATGCCGATTTCAAAAGGAAAAATACAGAGAGAAAAGCATTTGAACCTGTTATAATTACAGAAGAAGGAAATGTTAAGAAGATTGAATATCACGGATCAGCTCATATAAATTCACTGTCCTATGCTGACGGCTTAATGATTATAAATGAAGGTGTTTCGGAATTAAAAAAAGGGGAACTTGTAAATGTTAGACCAATTTAACAGAAAAATAAATTATTTAAGAATTTCGGTTACGGACAGATGTAATCTTCGCTGCATTTATTGTATGCCGGAGGAAGGCATAAAACTAATGCCTGATAACGAAATAATATCTTTTGAAGAAATATACGACATAGTAAAAAAAGGTGCTGAAAAAGGTATTACAAAAGTTAGGCTCACGGGAGGAGAACCCCTGATAAGAAAAGGAATTGTTAATTTGGTTAAAATGATATCTGAGATAAAGGGAATTAACGATTTGTCAATGACAACAAATGCCGTTTTATTGAAAGATTATGCACAAAGCTTGTATGATGCCGGTTTGAACAGAGTTAACATAAGTTTAGATACCGTTTCGCCCGAGAGATACAGAGAAATAACACGCGGCGGTGACATAAACAGAGTTTTTGCCGGTATAAAAGCCGCTAAAAAAGCAGGATTAAATCCGATAAAAATAAATTGTGTAATCTTTAAAAATAATAATAATAATGATGCAAAAGAGGTAGCAAGGTTTTGTAAGCAAAACGACTTACAAATAAGATTTATTCATCAAATGGATTTAAAACAGGGAGAATTTTCGGTAGTTGAGGGCGGAGAAGGCGGAAATTGCAAGAATTGTAACAGAATAAGACTTACCGCAAACGGAGAAATTCGTCCCTGCCTCTTTAACGACTTATCATTTAAAGTAAAAGAAACAGGTATTGATACCGCATATTACAAAGCTTTAAAAGAAAAGCCCAAATACGGAAGTAAGAGTATCGGAGGAAGTTTTTACGGAATAGGAGGATAAACTGAAACTTTAGATATAATATTATATGAAACTTACACACACAGATAACAAAGGAAAAGCGAATATGGTTGATGTTTCCGAAAAACCCGAGCAAATAAGATTTGCAAAAGCAGGGGGATTTATCAAATTAAGCAAAAAAGCCGTTGACTTAATTAAAGATAATGCCGTTAAAAAAGGAGACGTTTTAACTGTATCCGAAATAGCCGGGATACAGGCAGCTAAAAACACAAGTAACTTAATTCCCCTTTGTCATCCTCTGAGGATAACAAAAATAAGCGTAAAAGCAAATATTGAAAATAACGGTGTTTCTGTTATTGCAGAGGTAAAAT
>JALSMF010000213.1 GCA_026987795.1 Bacteroidales bacterium | reverse complement strand
AATTCCGGAAAAGGAAAAAAAGTAATAACATCCGTAATAATACTGATGACTGTATTCGGTAACACGGCGTTTTCGCAAAACATTGTCGACAAACAACATTCCGAGAATTTCGGACGTCTTATCGTACAGAAATTTGACGGTCGTTTTGAGCCTGTATATACACTTGCAACCGATGTTGTTCATAAAATCTCTAAGAAAAATAAAATAAAAATTGAAGGAGTCGGGACTCTTAACCCGATGCAGGTATTTATAGGAATAATGACAGAACCGGAATTTTGGGGAAATCAAAAAATTATATATATAAAAGATAAATCATTACGTGATGTTCTGGGAATAAAAGGAAAACATGCTTCATATAATGATTTTTTTAATGATATGCAGCGATACAAGCTTCTTGAGTATTCCGATAATGCGTACAGAAAAGATTTGTCGGAAAGGACTGCTTTTGACAAAGAACTTATAAATGTTGAAGAGAGACTTAATATTTATTTAATGACGGTAAGAGGCTCTATACTCAAAATATTTCCGGAGCCTGATTCTGAAAATCATAAATGGGTAAGCCCTGATGATTCTTTGTCATACAGACCGCTTACGGGAAGTTTGCAGGCAATTAACGAAGACTTGAATTTAGGAGTTTTAAATTACAGAAATATATATTATTCGTATATACAAAGCCTTAAAGATGCTGCTGTATCGGGAGATTATACACGGGCAGACAGAATAATCGGATATATTAAAAATATACAGCGTCAAATAGATGTTCACGAAGATCTTCCTTCGGAAACTAAAATAAATACAGAGGTTTTTTATACGAAAGCAAATATCTTTACCTCGTTGGCTTATGCTTATATGATTTTGAGTTTGATATTAATTATACTGTCATTTTTGGTACATTTCAGGGAAAAACCGGGTAAAATCTTAAGATATTCTCTCAACTTTTTTATAGGGTTGCTTGCATTATCTTTTGTTTTTCATACCTTAGGCTTAATTTTAAGATGGTATTTGTCCGGTCACGCACCTTGGAGCAACGGTTATGAAACTCTTGTTTTTGTTGCATGGGCAGGTATTTTAGCAGGATTTGTTTTTATGAAATATTCGAAAATAACGCTTGCGGCAACAGCCCTTTTAGCTTTTTTCGTTATGCTTACGGCAAGTTTCAGCAACTACGATCCTCAAATAACAACCCTTCAGCCTGTTTTAAATTCTTATTGGCTGATAATTCATGTTGCGGTAATGGTTATGAGTTACGGATTTTTAGGCTTAGGCTTTGTTTTAGGCTTACTTAACTTGATAATGTATGCTTCTAAAAATAAAACGAATCATATAAGATTAAGCAAAACAATAAATGAGCTTACAAATATCAACGAGATGAATTTAATTATAGGCATTATTTTAGCGACAATCGGAACATTTCTCGGTGCGGTTTGGGCAAATGAGTCGTGGGGAAAATATTGGGGCTGGGATGCTAAAGAAACATGGGCTCTTATTATTGTAATTGTGTATGCTCTTGTTCTGCATCTGAGATTAGTTCCGGGATTAAAAGGAAAATTATTGTTTAACATAAGTTCTGTTTTTGCCTTCGGAACCGTGATTATGACCTTTGTAGGAGTTAACTTCTACTTTACTAAAGGCTTACACAGTTATGCACAAGGCGGTGCGGTTGTTTTCCCGCTTTGGGCGTGGATGCTTATAGCTTTTATTGTTATCTTAAGTATAGCCGCAAGTATTAAACAAAAAATATACAAAGAAGAAGATATAACGTAGAAAAAGATACCGGATATTATAAAAAATGCCTGTCACTTATTTTTTTGTCTGACAGGCATTTTTTATTAGTTCCGCTCCGTTAACGGTTTATTATTATTTTTTCAGAGAAAACAAGGTTTTTTGATTTGAAGCTCAAAATATAAACACCGTTCGTGAAATTATTTGTATAAATACTGATATTACCGGTATTTACGGTATTTGAATATATTTCTTTTCCTGAAATATCACATATGACAATACTTTTAAATTCTTTCGGAATGTTGCTGATTTTTAACAAACCGTTTGTTGTTTCAATTATTATTTCAGGAAGTGTAATATCATTTCGGATTCCTGAAGAATGAATAAACGCATTACTTATAAAATTGCCGTCTGTTACGACACCTGCAGCGTCAACATCTAATTCTAAAGCTTTCATTTTTATCAAGGGGTCATCGGTCCACCAATCGTAACTGTATGATGTGTCCTGTTGTACACTTGAAAATTGCCAGTTGCCGCTTACCTGTAAAAATGCGGAGTCTGTTTTATATGTTTTATGATAAAACCGCAATGTATTTATGCTGCCGAGCGGTAAAATAAGAGTTCCGTATGCATCTGTAAGTACAGTGTCTTTTATATACGATTTTATTAATACGCTGTCGGTCCCGGTGAAAAACTTTACATGAGCGTTGTAATCAGAATAAAATTCATCACCGTAAGTAACAGGAAAAGGCATCATATTTTCATAAGGGTTATAGTGAATGTCATTAAAATCACTTGAGGATATTCCCAAAACTCGTAAATAAGTATTTGATTTATCGACATAAGCAAACATAGTATCGCCGG
>JALSMF010000212.1 GCA_026987795.1 Bacteroidales bacterium | reverse complement strand
ACTTGCATTTTCTGTTTTTAGGTTTGTGTAGTTTCTTAGATTAATCATATGCCAGTCAAAAGTTGGAGCGTTTGTCATAACACCAATGGGATTATCATATACAACTAATTTACCTTTAATAGGCTCAATTACAATACTTTTTCCTGATTTATCGTAAACAACATAATGAAATGGTGGTGCTGTAGCTCCCCAACCTTCCAATACGGTTGGAACAATTACAATCTCTTCGTTTTCAATTGCTGTTTTTACTTCTTCAACCGTTGCAAATTGAGCCAAAACCCAGTTATTAAAATCAAGCGGTGATAAGGCTTTACTCTGATTTTCTTTTGTTAATGGGGTGTATTCCGCAAAGTTTGGAAAATAGAATGCACCGCAAGACAAACCGGCACTATTCATACCATCAGCAATATTCATATCTGAAAATGTAATTATACCGGTCATTGAATATTTGGTTTTATACTTTAAACCATTACCATTATCTGTGTTTCCTACAAATTGATAATTTTGAGGAACTGCAACAAGAGAAGTTGATACTTCAATACCAAATTCTAATGTTCTACCGGAAACGGTTTTACCATCTTTGGTTTTTAACATAATACCTGTGCAAGCTTTTATTGCACTGTTTGTAAATAGCATGATTGCTATTCCAAAAATAATTGTTTTAATACTTTTTGTTTTCATTATTTTTCTCCTTTAACGTAAATGGGTTGGCGTAGGTGGTGTTTTTGTAGCTTACTGAATGAGCGAAGCGAATGAAGTAAGCTACAAAAATACTGCTTACGACCAAACCAATGTTAAAAACTTGTCTTTTTTCATTACAATAATAAAAACCATTTTAGAGGAATTATTGCTATGTTTTTTTCATATTTAATATCGTTTGCTTCTGCATTTATTATTATTCCGTATCTGTATTTTATGTTACTTTCTGTGATTTGTTTTATTGAATTCTTATTTGTTCCCACTTCTATTACTATTTGGTCGGGTAAGGTTTCAATTATAAAATCAGGATTTCTGCCTTTTTTTTGACTTGAAAATGATAAAACGGCATTATTGAAAAAACGGCGTAAATACATTACAACAATGTCTTCATATAATTTTGATATAAATTCCGGTTTTTCCGTTACTTGTGATAGTATTGCTAAACGAATAGAGGGCGACATGAAAAAAGCTTTTTTATTTTTATTAATTTTCGTGTCGTATCCTCCAAAAGGAAGAAGAATATTTAATAATTCGGCATCTTCAAGTATTTCAAGGTTTTCGTTTATTTCATCTGCCGAAATTCCTAAGGCTTGACTTAATGTTTGTAAATTTATTTCGTCAGAAGCGGCTAATCTTAAAAGTAATTTTTCGGAATTTTTATATTTATAATTTTTCCGTATAATTTTTGGAATATCTTCTGCAATTACTCGTTTAACTAATTTATCAATTTCACGGATAACAACTTCTTCGTTATTAATTGTTGTAAAGCGTGTAATATTATGAATTTTTATGTATTTTAAAATCAATTCATCAGGGTTTTCTAACGAATCATAAAACGTTGTTATTTGAGGAATTATTTTTGTTATTTTGTCTTTAAATTCATTAATATTTTCCGAGAAAAACAAAGCACTTTTTAATGTTTTTTTGAGCTCAATTTCATTATCTAATTGCTTATTTTTTGATATTGTAACATATTCGGTAAATTGCAAAGGATATGTATGCAAAATGTGCATTCGTGTAGCAAGGTCGGCAGTATGTTGTAATAGTAAAGCCGAACTGCCTGTGCAAATAATAAAAGCCCCGTTTGTATCGTAAAGAATTTTCATTGATTTGCTCCAAGCTTCATCTTCGTGCACTTCATCGAAAAGCAAAACTGTTTGTTTTTCAAATTCGGGCATCTTTTCCATTGCTTCGGAAATATCAAAAACACTAACTCCTTTTTTTATAAGTTTTTCGACATTGAAAAAGTAAATTTCTGTGTTAAGATTATTTTCATAAATGTATTTTGCCGTTTGCCACAAAAGCGTTGTTTTTCCTGTTCCACGTAAACCAGATAATGCAAGCATTCGAGGGTGAACCCAATCTGTAAGAAACCCTTTTGATACTTCTTGAAGAAATTTCAAATCCGCTCTTGGTCTAAAATGTTCTTTTTTTAGTAAGCGTTTTAAATTTTTTTGAATATCTGAAAGTGTTACTTTTGAATTTTGTATTAGTTCTTCTATTTCAGTCATCTTTTCAGTTTTTTCATTTCTTCTTGTATTTCTTGCTCTGTAATATTAAGTTCTTTTTTTAAATAAATAGCATTAGTATTAAATTGTTGCATTTTTTGAGCATAATCGGGTTCGTTTTTTAATAAATGCTTGTAAAGATTAACTGTTGCAATAGCGTTTATTATTTTATCTTTATCACTCGTTTTTTCATTACGTTTGCGAATTTCCGCATTTAGATTTACCATAATGATATATTGATTTGCAAGTTTTTTGTGTTCTTCTGCAAGGGCTTTTTTAACTTCTGCATGTTTTTTCTCTTCTTCTGCAAGGGCTTTTTTAACTTCTGCATGTTTTTTCTCTTCTTCTGCAAGGGCTTTATTTACTTGCTCAACATCATCG
>JALSMF010000211.1 GCA_026987795.1 Bacteroidales bacterium | reverse complement strand
TTCAAAGACGGTTTTTAAAATTAATTTTTCGGTATCATCAAGTTCAATATCACGGCGCTGCATTACAAGTTTTGCGGTTTCAAATACTTTGGGCAATTTGTAAGTAGTAAAACCCGAAGCTCCGCCCCACGAAAATGAAGGTATAAAATTACGCGGAAAACCTGAACCGAAAATATTTGCACTTACCCCTACTACCGTTCCCGTATTAAACATTGTATTAATTCCGCATTTTGAGTGGTCTCCCATAATTAAACCGCAAAACTGCAAGCCTGACTTTATAAAACCTTTCTTTTTATAGTTCCATAGTTTTACTTCGGCATAGTTATTTTTAAGATTTGAATTATTTGTATCTGCACCCAAATTACACCATTGCCCTAAAACCGAATTGCCGAGAAAACCGTCATGTCCTTTATTTGAATATCCCCAAATAACAGAGTTATTAATTTCTCCTCCGGCTTTCGAATACGGTCCTAATGTCGTAGGTCCGTATATTTTTGCACCTATTTTCAGAACCGAATGTTCGCCCATTGCCAAAGAACCTTTCACAATACTTCCAGGCATTATTTCTGCCTCCCTGCCTATGTAAATGTAGCCTTTATCGGGTATTAACGTTACAAATTCAACCTTTGCCCCTTCTTCCAAAAAAATATTCTCAGGTTCATTTGTATTTACGGTTTTACTTAATTTTTGCGATTTTCTGCCTGTCGTAAGAAGTTTAAAATCATTCTCAATCTCTTTTCCGTTTAAAGAAAAAATATCCCAAGGATATTCAATTTTATTGAAATTAAATTCGACTTCCTCAGTCTCAAAATTATTTATGTTTTTATAATTAAATCTGCCGATTTCATTTTCGCCTGCAACAGTTGCAAGCAGTTCTCCGTCTTTTACCAGAGCTTGCCCGATTTTAAGTCTTTTTATTTCCTCAATGATATTTTTATCGGGAATTACGGAACCGTTAATCAAATAATTCTGCTCTTTGCATTTATACGGAAATTTTTCTTTCAGGTAATCTTGTGTAAGAAAGGAAACTTCAGCACCGGTATATTTCTCCCATTTCTCTTTTATCGTTAGAATTCCTATTCTTAAATCGCCTGCAGGTCTTGTAAATGTGAGAGGAAGCAGGTTGTCTCTTTCCTGCCCGTCAAATAAAATAATATTCATAAGAAATTAATTAACAATGCGAAAATAGTTTTAAAATACGATATTTCAAAAATAAAAAAGTCCTGCCGAATGCAGGACTTAAATATCTTAAAATATATACGATGAAAGATTATTTTTTCACCTTACTTTTATATCTTTGGTTAAATTTATCAACACGTCCTGCCGAATCAACAAATTTCATCTTACCTGTATAGAAAGGGTGCGAACTGCTTGAAATCTCAATCTTAATCAACGGATATTCTTTCCCTTCAATTTCAATGGTTTCTTTTGCCGGAGCAGCAGATTTTACTATAGTTATCTGATCGTTAGACATGTCTTTAAAGACAACGTCCCTGTAATTGCTCGGATGGATATCTTTTTTCATTTTCCTAATATTTGTATTCCTATTCTTTTTATTTTCGGAGTGCAAAGATAGTTATCTTTATTTATAAGCAAAAAATATTTCTTTTTTTTATCGAAATATCTACTTTTACCCGAAATTACGAATATAATTATGATAACAGACTATAAAGCAGCAGTAACGAATATTCAAAAAGAATTAAGAGTATATTTGACCGAGAATAATCTTAAATCTTTAATTCTCGGCGTTTCAGGAGGCATAGACAGTGCTTTGTGTGCTGCTTTGGCTCGCCCGGTATGCGATGAAACAGGCACTGAATTATATTGCAGAAGTATTACTATTTCAACAAATAAGCCCGAAGAAATAAAAAGAGCCGAAAATACGGGCAAATATTTCGGACACAATTTCAAAGAAGTTAATCTGTCTCTCACCTTTGAAAAAATTATTCCTGATATAGCTGAAGATTATAAAGAAATTGATAAAGCTGAGCATTCATACAAAATAAGACAAGGAAACATAAAAGCCCGTATGAGAATGATGTATTTGTATGATTTGGCAGCAAAGCACAGAGGAATGGTTCTTTCGACCGATAATTATACTGAATTACTTCTCGGTTTTTGGACTCTGCACGGAGATGTAGGCGATTACGGAATGATTCAAAACCTCTGGAAAACCGAAGTTTATGAAACAGCAAAATACCTTGTCGGGAATATTAAAGATAAAAAACAAGCTGATGCCCTTAATGCCTGTATTAATGCCGTTCCTACCGACGGACTCGGAATTACAAACAGCGATTTAGACCAAATAGGTGCGTCTTCTTATGCCGAAGTTGATGAGATTTTAATAAACTATTTAAAAAATCCGAACAATAAAAATTTGTTAAATCATAAAGTGGTAAAGCGTAAACTTGCTTCTGAGTTTAAGAGAAATAACCCTTTTAATATTCCGAGAAACAAGATTACTGATGCTCCGTATTTTTAAAAATTACGTAAAACCTCATATACTTTTTGAACGGGCAAGCCCATTACGTTAAAATACGAGCCCTTAATTTTGCATATACCTATATGCCCTACCCACTCCTGAATACCG
>JALSMF010000210.1 GCA_026987795.1 Bacteroidales bacterium | reverse complement strand
TAAAAACAATATAAAATATACTTTTTTAACAATTTTTTAGATTTTAATATAATTTGATTGTTATCATTTTTTACGTATTTAACAGTAATAATGTTATTTTTGCCGTTTTCCGAATTAAAATATATTCAGATAATGAACAGTATAAAGGTAACAGAATATAAAACATCGAAAGATAAAATGATGAGAGCATCCGCAAATCCGGATGCACCGAAATTATATATCGAAACGTACGGTTGCCAGATGAATGTTTCGGACAGTGAAGTAGTAAACTCGATAATGATTGAAAACGGATTTGCTTTGACAGATACCATTGATAATGCAGATGTTATTTTTATAAATACCTGTGCCGTAAGGGATAATGCGGAGCAAAGAATAAGAAACCGACTGCAGGCATTAAATGCTCTTAAAAAAAAGCGAAAAGGTCTTATAATAGGAATGCTCGGATGTATGGCAGAACGCTTGAAGGAGCAACTTGTTCAGGAAGAACAAATTCTTGATATTGTTGCGGGTCCGGATGCATACAGAACTTTACCGCAATTGGTTAAGCAAGCCGAAACAGGACAAAAAGCCGTTAATGTTCTCTTGTCGAGGGAAGAGACTTATGCCGAAATTTCTCCGGTAAGGAAAGATGCGAACAATGTTACTGCATTTGTTTCGATAACAAGAGGTTGTGATAATATGTGTGCTTTTTGCGTTGTGCCGTTTACGAGAGGGCGGGAGAGAAGCCGAAACCCTGAAAGTATTCTGAGAGAAGTGCGTGAGGTTATATCCGAAGGATATAAAGAGGTTACTTTGCTGGGGCAAAACGTTGACAAATACAATTGGAATAACGGAGAGGTTAATTTTGCAAAACTGTTAAGAATGACAGCAGAAATTGATTCGACTGTAAGAGTTCGCTTTTCGACCTCTTATCCGCAGGATTTTACCGATGAGGTAATAAAAACAATGGCTGAGTACGATAATATTTGCAAATATATCCACCTTCCGGTTCAATCGGGAAGTAACATTATGTTGGAAAAAATGAAAAGGGGATACACAAGAGAGTGGTATCTGGACAGAATAAAAACCGTCAGGAAACATATTCCCGACTGTGCAATATCTACTGATATGATTTCAGGTTTTTGCGGAGAAACGGAAGAAGACCACAAAGATACTTTAAGGTTGATGGAGGAGGTCGGTTATGACTTTGCATATATGTTTATGTATTCTGAAAGACCTAATACTTATGCGGCACGAAATTTTGAGGACGATATTGATGAAGAGACTAAGAAAAGGCGTTTGAATGAAGTGATTGCATTGCAGCAAAAACTTTCTTTAAAAAGCAATAAAAAAGACGTAGGCAAAGTTTTTGAAGTATTGGTTGAAGGAAATTCAAAAAAATCAAACGACAGGCTTTTCGGAAGAAATTCCCAAAATAAGGTTATTGTTTTTGATAAAAAAGATGCAAATGTCGGAGATTATGTTAAGGTTAAGGTTAATTCCTGCACTTCTGCCACTTTATTGGGCGAAATTTTGAAATAATTTTTATATTTGTTAAATTTAAATTCACAACCTAATTAAAATATTTATGAAAAAATATGTGCTTTCGTCTGTTATGATGCTTCTTTTTGTGCAATTAATTTTTGCACAAAAACATCCTGATTTTACGATTACAAATCAGATAAAAACAACACCTGTTAAAAATCAACAGCTAACCGGAACTTGTTGGTCTTTTGCAACTACTTCTTACTTGGAAACAGAGATGTTGCGGCTCGGAAAACCCGAATTAAATTTATCTCCGATGTTTTTTGTTTATTATGCGTATATAGACAAAGGATATGATTATGTGAGGCATCACGGAAACTTTAACCTGTCGGAAGGCGGTCAGGCACACGATGTTATGAATATAATAAGAAAATACGGACTTATGCCGGAATTTGCATATCCCGGAAAAGAATATAGCTATCCGTCTTACCATGATCATTCCGAATTGGTTAAAGACCTGCATTCGGTTGCAAAAAATGCCGTTGACGGAGCGAAAGAAGTTTTAAATCCTACGTGGGTACTGTCTTATAAAGGTATTTTAAATGCTTTTTTAGGCGTGCCTCCGAAAGAGTTTGTATATGAAGGCAAAACATATACTCCCGAAAGCTTTAATAAAGAAATTGCAGGAATAAATCCTGATGATTATGTAGAGTTTACTTCTTATAATCATCATCCTTTTTATGAACTTATTGATTTGGAATTGCCGGATAATTGGTCTCACGACAGGTACTACAACGTTCCTTTGGATGATTTAATGAAAATTATGAATAATGCTTTAGAGAACGGTTACTCGGTAGACTGGGACGGTGACGTAAGTGAAAAAAATTGGGATAATGAAAAAGGAACTGCAGAATTGCGAAAAATTGACATTACAAGAATCGAAAATACGGATTTTCAAAAATACCGACAAAGAACATTTGATAATTTTACGACAACAGATGACCATTTGATGCACATAACCGGCACTGCAAAAAATAAAGAGGGCAAATTATATTATATGACCAAAAATTCGTGGGGCAACGATTATAATAAATACGGCGGATATTTGTATATGTCGGAAGACTATGTAAAAAT
>JALSMF010000209.1 GCA_026987795.1 Bacteroidales bacterium | reverse complement strand
AAATTCTACTGTTTTATTTTCTTTATCAATTACGCAGAGAGCCATATCCATTCCGTCTTGCGACAGTCCTTCTTTTTCTTGTTTTAAGGCTGTTATCACGTAATCGTTCATTTTTTCAAGGATAACATCTGCTTTAGTTATTCCGTTTGTTTTAACTATTGATGTCAGAATTTCACTTCCTATCATACTCATTAAAGCTCCCGGAACGCCGTGTCCCGTACAATCAACGGCAGTGTATATGATTTTTCCGTCTTGTTCGGCATACCAGTAAAAATCACCGCTTACAATATCTCTCGGTTTAAATAAAATAAAGTTTTCGGGTAAGCCTGCACTTATTTTTTCTTTAAGCGGCAGCATTGCCTCCTGAATTCTTTTTGCATAATTTATACTTGCGGTAATTGAGTTGTTTTTTTGAATAATTTCTTCGTTTTGTTGTGATAATATTTCATTTTTTGCTTCAATTTCTTCTTTTTGAAGCTGAATTTCTTTTGTTCGTTCTTCTACTATTCGTTTTAAATTTTCTCTTTGTTTTTTGAGTCGTGCAATACTTAATTGTATAACCCCGTAAATAAAAAGAATAAACAGGACAAAATAACCGAGGTATGCTCCGAATGTTCTGTACCACGGAGGCAGTATTTCAAAGGTATATTCTGCGGTTTTGCTTTCTACGTTATACAGATTTCTGGCTTTTACAATAAAGGTGTAAGTTCCGGGTCCGAGGTTTGAGTATTCTTTATCGGTTTTTGATTTCCAATCGGACCATTTAGTATCGTTTCCTTTAAGTATAAATTTATATTTAATTTTTTCCGGTTCTTCATAAAAAACGGATGAAAACGAGAACCTTAAATCGTTAAATTCGTAGGGGATACTCGGAATTTTTTCCGGATTTTGCTTCAAAGCCATAAAGCCTGAGTCGTTTACGAATGCACCTCCGAATATTAAGGAGTCGTTTTTAACAAACTCAACTTTTCTGATTAATGCAGGGAAAGGTTCTTCAAATTTCTTTTTCATATCCAGGTTATAAAGGACGAAGCCGCTTTCTGTTCCTACTATAAGTTCGTAATCTGATATTTGGTTTATGCTGAAAATATTATTTTTTACTTTATAGAACGGGGTTTTAAGGACGGGTTGAGGTACCCCGTTTTTAAATTTTACCAGTCCGAGTTCCCATGATTGTTTATTTTTTATTTTCGGGTCGTCAATAGCTTCTTTAAACCATATATTTCCGTTTTTTGCCTGATAAATATTGGTTATTTTGATGTTTTCTTTCCCGAATATTTTTGTAAACTCAGTGTCTTTTATAAATTTCCGGGTTTTTTTGTCAAAAGTATATATTCCGTTTTTTGTCGTGAATATTATACGATTATTGATTTTAAAAACATAATTTCCGTATATCTCCGGTAACCCGTCTTTTTCGGTAAATGTTTTGCTTTCGATGACAGAGTCTGTTTTTTCGTTTAGCGTTAAGCGAAAAACGCCTTTGCTTCTGTCTGAAATCCAAAAGTTTCCGTCAGAGTCTTCTTCGATGTGTCTGAAATTTCCTTTAAAGTTTTTGACAGAATGGCTGAATTTCCAAGTTCCGTCAGATAAAGAGAATACGGATAAACCGTGCCCGCCTATTGCAAGTATTTTGTCAGGATGTTTGTTTAATTTTATAAAACTTTTGACACTGACATTGGGTCCTATAAGATGAGCTTTGTTGTCGATTATTTCGAATAAACCTGATTGTCCGGCAAACAGCAGGGTATTATTTAAGGTGTCTATTTTCCATATTTGTGTATGTCCGGTAGGATTTTCTATGAGCTTGAATTTTTTATCTTCCGAGTCGTTTTTGAAAATAAAATCGCGATAAAAAAGTCCGGCTGCAGTTCCGATATAAAGTTTATTTTTAAAAAGAATGGATGAGTGAACGGCTTCGGTAAGGTTTGCCTGCGCTGAGAAAACCGTATAGGGCAAGTTAGCGTAAATTATTGATATTCCGTCATTTGTTCCTATCCAGATATTGTTGTCCCTGTCGGTGTAAACACACCAGACGGTGTTATTTTGCAGTCCGTTTTCTGCGGAAAGGTGTTTTATTACGTGAAGTTTATTATTTGCTATAATCATTCCTTTTCCGTAAAGTCCGCCGAGAAAATAGTTTTCATTATAAACAGACGGGTAAATAAGATTATAGAAAAGAGGGTTTCTTTTGATGCTTTTTAATTTTCCGTCTGACAGTATTTTTACGCTGTCTTGCCAGCTTGTTATGTATAAAGAGTTGTCAGGAGCAGGAAAAATTCCGAGCGGTTGTTTTTTTGAGTAATATTGTTCGGTTCCTTTTACTAAAACTAATTTATCATTTTTAAATTCCAAAATTCCGCGTCCTTTTTCATGAACAAAAATTCTGTCGTTTACTTTAAATGAGCCGCTGAAATTATTTTCGGGTTTTTGTATATCTATGGTTTTAATTGTGTCGTTTTCGTATATATAAAGTGTTTGCGGTGTAACAAATAAGGCGTGATTTTTTTTTGTAATCTGAACTTTTCTGACGATTGTAAACTGTTTTTTCTTTTCGGGAATTTTATCGGACAGAGATTGGTATTTCATATTACCTTTATCGTCAATTTTAAGGTAACCTAATTCTCCTACACTTGCTCCTACATATATTCTTCCGTTTTTGTCTTTTGCAAGAGAGTATATGTTGGGGTCGCCGGGTAAAAATATTTTACGCCAAGTATTTCCGTCAAATTCCAAAATGTAAGTTTGGTTTGCAAAATACATTACGCCTCTGTTATCCTGAACTATTGAGAACGTTTGGTTGTTACCGTCGTAATCAACTCTGGTGTAGTTTTTTATGTATGGAATACCTTTGCTTTCAATTTGAGAGTAAATTGTTGTGCAGGACAATAAAAAAGTAATTATCAGAAAGTATTTTTTAATATTCATTTTTATAAAGATTAGAAATCCGGATTGTTTAATATGTTGCAAATTTAAAATAAAACATTAATCGTGCCAAGCGGAAAGAATTACTTCTCCTTTCGGGCTTATCAGCTCATAGTAAAGCTCCTTGAGTTTAAGATTTGAGAAGTTATTTTCCGTATAGTTTGTTTTGTATCCTAATATGTTAAAAGTATTACTGTTCAGTTTGAGGGCTTTTACTCCGAAATAGCTGTGATTATTGAACAGCGGTATGTATTTTTCGACTGTTCCTTTTGATATTACCGTAATTAAAACATTGGTCGTATTATTGTTTTTTCCGGCTTTTGAAAAAATCGTATTCCCCGACAGGTTTGTATAGTTAATAAAATTGCTGAAAATATAAAGTTTTTTATTTCGTTTAATCATATCGAAAACAGATGCGGAGGCTTCTGTTTTTACTTCGTATGTTTGAAGTTGGTCGTCAGGGTTGTAGTGATAAATAATTTGCTCTCTGTCGGTATTAATTTTATTAAAAGTTTTACCGTTGAAAACTATAAGGACAATATTATTTATATCATCGTATTTTAAGAGTCGCGGAATTTTTCGATAAGGCAATTCTTTTTTTAAAATTATATTGCCTTTGTTGTCATACTTTATCAGTGTGTTGGTTATTTGCTTGCCGATTTCTGTTTTTACGGTAAAACATCCTTTATCAAAAGGGGCTGTAAGAAGGTTATAGGTAAGAGACGAGTCGCTTTTTTCAGAAAGAGATAAGAAGTCTATGTTTTTTTTGTCTGTTGAGAGACCTGTAAATCCTTGTGTCGTATCATTTTCAGCAACATAAAAACCGGAAAACCAAAGTTTATTGTCTTTTGTTGTTTTAAAATCGGTTATGTAAAATGTGTTTTTTTCAATATTTTCGTTGTTCGGTGAGGTAATATCAGTATGTATTGATATTGAGTCGTTATATTTTAAATCATTGTCGGTGCTTTTATATGTTGTAAGGAAAAGGTGCTTTTTTAAGTTCATAAATGCGTCTTTTACCTTTGCATCGAAGAATAATTCCTGTCTGAAAGAGTATTCTCGCAAACCTTTCATCCCGCCGTAAACGGAAAGGTAGAAATTTTTGTATTTTTTTACTTGTTCGGGAGTTATTCCGGCTGCAAAGATTTTATTTATACTGTCGGCTTTATTTTTTTTATTTATTAAACCATTACAATATGTGCTTCTTTTTAATATCGGGAAGTTTGTCAGAGTTGCGGGGTTGTTTATGGGCTTCTTAAATAATACCAAGAAGTTTATTTTAGCTTCATTTAATTTGAATAGTTTTATGAGGAGAGAGTTATTGTCAAATTTTTCAATTTTGTAAACAAATTTTTCATCAAGCTTAAATTCAGGGTATTCGTCGGAGTATTCTCCGTTTTCAAGCTCGTTGATTTTTTGTTTTATCAGAGCGTCTTGGTTAACTATATCTGACCTGTTGCTTTTTATCATATTATTTTTAACCTGTCTTACGTTCTCTACCCATTTTTTATAGTTCCAAAGAGGAATGTCATTGTTCAGAAAACCGGAATACGTAAGCCCGTCAAGACGATACGTAACAATATCTTTTAAGTGATAGTTTTGGTTGTAATTTTTAAGAGGATATTCGCTTAAAGCTTCCTTATACAGTTTAAAATAAACTAATGTCGAATCAAAATTTGATTCTAATTTTTGCATATCTTCAACAAGCTGCGGGTCATCACTTAGGTATATGTTTTTTATTTTAGCGTAATCAGAGTTTATTTTCATAAACAGACTCACGCATTCATTATAAAAACTGCTGCTTTTATTATAAAAATTAATAATTTCGGTAACGTGCTTTTCATAGTCTTTAATTTCTGCAGCTTGTGCGTCTATATACTCCTCAATATCACTAATCTTAAGTTTTTTTCCTTTTGGGATAATAGGGGCGTTTTTGTAGTAAGAACGATTTTTGTTTTTTTCGTCTTTCATATACAACTTTGCCAGGTTAAAATACAGTTTAGTGTTGTAAATAAACAGTTTAGTGTAATAAAATTCTTTGTAAGGGTCAAAATCAAAAGCCCACTCTTTTGCTATTATTCCGAGTTGAAAGTATGCATTTGCAAATTCCGGATTTTGTTTTTGATATGCAAGCAGTAATGTGTATGCTCTTTCTTTATCTCCGCTCAGAACAACTTTATATACATCATCATATTTAATTCTTGAAGATGCCGCAGAAATATTACAAAGTAAAAGCAGAAATAAGACGTGTATGATTTTGTATTTTACCATAACTGTTCGGATTATTATGATTTTATTTCAATGATTTTGAGCTCTACCCGCCTGTTTTTTGCTCTGTTTTCCTCAGTATTAACAGGGAGGTAGGCAGGTTTGCTTTCTCCGTATCCTTTAGAAATTATTTGTTCTTCAGGAATGCCTTTATCAATCAAGTATTCTTTAACCGACTGAGCTCTTTTGTTTGATAATTTTAAATTATATGCTTTAGACCCGACATCGTCAGTGTGTGCGGATATTTCAACTTTCATTTGCGGGTTTGTTTCCATAAGCTCAACAAGTTTGTTCAGTTCAACAAATGAACTTTGATTTAAATCGGCTGAATTTGTCTCAAAGTTTATATCCTTTAATTCGAACTTTGTGTTTTTTTTCAGGGGTTGGAGCTCGGCATTAAGGGTATAGTCAGCGTCTTCACTGACTAAATCAACAACGGTATTGTAAAAGGCGTAACCTTTTGGTTTTACACTTATTTCATATTGGGTTCCGTCTCTCAGTTTAATTTTTAACTTTCCGTCTTTTCCTGTCTTTATAGTTTTTATTATTTTTTCATTAGTTGAAAGGTTTGTTATTTCAACTGTTGCTTCTACACCTTCACCTGTTTCTTGGTCTGATAAGTTAATTTCATAGTCTATTTTTTTAACCTGAAGTTCCAAGTCTCTTTCAAATTCGCTAAATTGAACAACATCGCTTAAATCCAGATAAAATGAGTTTTTCAGAAAATGCTTGTGCTCGGCTTCTATTTTATACTTTTTTCCTATTGACAATGTAATTCCGAATCGTCCGGTGCTTAGATTTTTAACGGGAGTATTCTCAATTATTCTTCCGGTCTCATCGGTAATTGAAATATTAGCCGGAATAGGCTCATAGATTTCTGTATCATAAACGTTCAAAATTAAATTTATCTCAGAGTAAAGGTTTATATTTTTTTGTATTTCTTGAAATTTGTTAATTTTTCGGGCGTCAAAATAAAAAAAGTAATGTGATGAATTTTTGTTAAATACATCAATTCGGTATTTTCTTCCTTTTTGCAGAAACAGGCTGTATTTTCCTGTTTTTTTATCAGTAGTTACACTTGATAAAATTTCGGATGTATTGGGGTCTGTTATGTTTATGGTTGCATTGAGCGGTTTTCCGGTTTTCAGTTCAGTAACGTAACCGAAAAAATGAGTAGTTTTTTCAGGCTGCAAACCAAACGGCAATTTGTATATTACCGCTTTTTCATCTTTAGCATTTTTCTTTTTTGATTTTGTTTGATAATACAAATATTCTCCGGATAAAGGAATGCTGGGGTAGGCTTCGTCTTGAGAGTTATTTACCGTATCAACGGGGACAGGTGTAAGCCAGGCATTCTTAGTTATCTTTTTTGCATAATACAAATCAATTCCTGTTTTTTTATCACCTCTTACAGACATAAAATACAGTGTTTTATTGTCCGGAGCCATTCGCGGAGCTCTGTCGCAGCCTGCATTTATAGGGTCGGGAAGAGCTTTTGCTTTGCTCCATGCTGTATCAGTTTTCTCAGAAACATAAATTTGATAACATTCATAATCTTCAAATTCTTTATCTTCAAAACGCCGGGCAAAGTACAGGAATTTTCCGTCAAAACTGACAAAAGGGTCTGTTTCGTCAGCAGGTCCGTTAATCGGAGCTTTCATTTTGACGGGTGAAGACCAAATACCATTTACTTTTTTTGTATAATAAATATCGAAACTTGCATCTTTATTGTCTTCCAGCATACTGAAATAAATTATTGTTGCGTCATGATTATAGGTCGGTGCATCAATAAACCAGCCGAGCGAATCGTAAATATTTACGGAGCTGACAGGAACAGGCAAAGACCACTTGCCGTCAGATTGTTTTTTGCATTCAAACATACGGCGGTACTTCTTTGTTTGACTTATAAAAACAATGCTGTTCCCGTCATAACTTATATAAGGGGCAATTGTTCGGGTGTCTTCGTTATTAACAGGTTCGGGTAAAAGTTTTGCTTCTTGAGAGTTACCTTGTAAGGTATAAAATAAGATACAGGAGAATATAAAATATTTAATAAGTAACTTTCTGCTATTCATAAGAATAATATTTATCTCACAAATATACAAAGAACATTGAATCAATTAATATTTTTTTTGATATTTGCATACTAAATTAACATTTAAACATAAAATCAAATAAAATGGGTAAAACATTTGCAGAAAAGATTCTCGGAGCTGATACGGGAGCTGTTGTTTTCAAAAAGCCGGATATTATTCTTACGCATGATAATACGGCAAGTATAAAAAAGACATTTGAGAAAATGGGAGGCGAGAAAATTGCATACCCGGATCAACTTTTAATTGTATTAGATCATAATGCACCGCCCACAACAGCAGCACTTGCAACTCAATATCAGGAAATAAGGGATGTCGTTAAGGAACAAGGGATTAAAAAATTCTATGATGCAGGAAAAGGTATTTGTCATCAGATTATGTCGCATCATGCTGAGCCTGAGATGATAATAGTCGGCAGTGACAGCCATACGTGTACGGCGGGAGCTTTTAATGCACTTGCTGCCGGAATAGACAGAACTGAAGCGGCAGGACTTTGGAAAAGAGGAGAAACTTGGTTTCGGGTTCCGGAAAGTATGAAAGTTACTTTAAAAGGGAAATTACGAAAAGGCGTTTATGCAAAGGATATTTCATTGTGGATTATCGGAATGATAGGATCGGACGGAGCTAATTATATGTCAATTGAATATCACGGTGAAGGGGTAAAATCTCTCGGAATTTCAGAACGAATGACTTTAGCGAATTTAGCTTCGGAGATGGGAGCAAAAAATGCAGTTTTTCCGCCTGATGGGGTTTTGGCAAATTTTTACGGCAAGAAAGAAATTGAAGGAATTTGGGCAGACGAAGATGCAAACTACATTAAAGAAATTGAAATAGATTTAGACAAGCTGTTTCCTGTTGTTTCGGCACCGCATCATATTGATAATGTTAAAGCACTTGCCGAAGTTGCAGGCACACCTTTACAACAAGGATTTATCGGCACCTGCACAAACGGAAGAATTGAAGACTTGAGGCAGGCAGCCGAAGTAATAAAAGGAAAAAAAGTTGCTGAAGGATTTCAGTTGCTGATTACTCCTGCATCGCAAAAAATTTATTTGCAAGCTATGAAAGAAGGGTTGATAGAAACTTTCTTAGAGTCGGGAGCAAATGTTTTATCAGCTTCATGCGGACCTTGTCTGGGAACGGGGCAGGGGATACCTGCAGACGGATATAATGTTATTTCTACGGCAAATCGTAATTTTCTCGGACGTATGGGTAACAAAAATGCGAGTATTTATTTAGCATCTCCGGCAAATGTTGCAGCATCGGCAATTGAGGGTAAAATAACAGCGGCTTACGGCTTTGACAGAAAAGATAAGTTTCCGTATAAAAAGGAACAAAGTGCAATACTTACAATTTCGGAAAACGAAAACAGAAGGACAGAAAGCGGAGTGTGGAATTATGCCGATGTTGATAACTTAAATACAGACCTTATGTTTGCCGGAAATCTGACATATAAGGTCTTAAGTTCGGAGCCGAAGACCATAATTCCTCATTTATTTGCAGGATTTGACCCCAATTTTCATAAAAATGCACAAAAAGGTGATATTATAATTGCAGGAGATAATTTCGGCTGCGGCAGTTCTCGCGAGCATCCTGCCGTAGGGCTTTCTTATTTGGGAATAAAAGCGGTTATTGTTAAATCGGTAAATCGTATATTTTATCGTTCGTCAATTAATCAGGGACTTTTACTTATTGTTCATTCTGAAGCCGTAAATGCTTATAAGCCCGGAGATGATGTCGAAATTGATTTTATAAATTCAAATATTACGGTTGGAGGTAAGCGGTTTGATTTTGCGCCTTTGCCTGAAAAATTAATGCAGATTATAAAGAAAAGAGGACTTGTTAACTGGATTAAAGAACAGTAAAATACATTTTATTTTATACGGCGAGCACCTTTAAATTTAAGGTGCTTTGCTTTTTTAATTATCCGATATAAACTCTTTTTACTCTTTCGGAAACTCCGGTTAAAATCTCATACGGAATAGTGTTAAGTTTTTCAGATAATTTATCGGCAGGGTAATCATCACCGAAAATTACGGCTTCATCTCCTTCGCTTGTTTTCACGTCCGTAATATCAACCATACACATATCCATACAAATATTTCCGATTACGGGACACAGCTTTCCGTTTATCAAAACCTCACCTATACCGTTGCTTAATGCTCGGTTAAATCCGTCTGCATAACCTATGGGCAGAACAGCAATTAAACTGTCTCTTTTTGCCGACCATTTCCTTCCGTAACCTACTGTTTCATTTTTTTTGACTTTTTTTATCTGCAGTATTTTTGTTTTTAAGGTGCTTACGTTCATAAGTTTGTCTTTGTAAAAACCGAAACCGTAAAGACCGATACCGAGCCGTACGACTTCGAACTGATATTCCGGAAAACGTTCTATTCCCGCAGAGTTTAAAATATGTCTGTCAATGTGATAACCGAGTTCGTTTATTATTTTTTTGCTTAGCTTTTTGAATTTTGATATTTGATTTAATGTAAAATTGTCGTTCTGAGGCTCGTCAGAAGTTGCAAGATGCGAATAGACTGTTTTTACGTAAATTTGCGGATACGTTTTTAATAATTTTATTAAGTCGTTAATCTCATAATCGCAAAAACCGAGACGCTTCATTCCTGTATCAAGTTTTATGTGTACAGGCATTTTTTTTCCGGAATATGCTTCAACTTTTTCGGCGTAAGCATTTAAAATACCGAAACCGTAAATTTCAGGTTCCAACTTATATTCTATAATATCAGAAAGTCCGCTTTTGTCCGGGTTCATAACGATAATATCGGCAGTAATTCCTGCATTTCTCAATTTTACTCCCTCGTCTGTTAAGGCAACACCCAAAAAATCAACCTTATGATGTTGCATAAGTTTAGCAATTTCATAAGTTCCGCTTCCGTATGAAAAGGCTTTTACCATTACAGTAATTTTAGTGCCCTTTTTTAATAAAGACTTGTAATAGTTGAGATTATGAATAATTGCTTCGGTATTTACTTCCAGTACCGTGCGATGTTTTTTTAACTGTAAAATATCGGAAATACGTTCAAACCTGAAACCTCTTGAGCCTTTTATAAGAATATTTTCATTACGAAACTTGTATATCAACTCTGAACTTAAGAAATCTTCCGTTGTTTTAAAGAAAAATGTCTTTTCAATACCGGAAAAAAACGCTTTACATTCGGATATATTTTTTCCAATTCCTATGAACTTGGTAATTTTTGCAGATTTTGCATATCCGGCGGCTTTGCCGTACAAAACTTTATTTTCTGTACCGCTTTGGTAAATGTCGGACAGAATCAGAGTTTTATTTTTGTGAACAGATTGATATTCAAGAGTATCCAGTGCTATTCTTAAAGAGATAATATCGGAATTGTAACTGTCGTTTATGAGCAGACAGTTGTTAATTCCCTGTTTTTGCTCAATACGCATCTCAACGGCTTCCAGTGTTTCGAATCGCTTTTTAACTTTCTCGTTGAACATATTTTTTGAAAGCAGAAAAGAAAGGCAGGCAAAAGAATTTTTTATTGAAGCTTCGTCAATAAACGGTATTTTGTAAGTTATTTCCTGCCCTTGAAAATATGCGGTTATTTCTGTTTTACCGGCTTGCTTCTTTATTTTTGAAATGAATAAATCGGCATTTTCGTCTGCTTCGGACCAAGTAAATGCTTTTTTTGGGGGATGTTTTTTTAGGATATCATCTAATTCCTGATAATCAGGAGAGTAAATGAGAAATTCTGCATCTTTAGCAAGTATAAGTTTTTCTTTTGCTTTTTCGGCTTTGTCTTTAAAATTCTCTTGATGTGCTTCTCCTAACGAAACAAATATTACGGTATCGGGCATAACAATTTTTTCTTGTTTTTTCATTTCTCCTCTACGAGAAATACCGACTTCGATAAAAGCAAGATTATATGTATTTTCAAGTAAACTCAGAGACAGCGGAACACCTGTCTGAGAATTGTAACTTTTTGGACTTTTAACTATTTTATAATCATTTCTGAGAAGTTGAAAAAGCCATTCCTTTACTATTGTTTTTCCGTTGCTTCCGGTAATTGCCGTTAAATTATTTTTAAATTCGACCCGAAAATATTTGCCCAAATCTTGTAACGCGTCTAAAGTGTCATTAACAATCAGAAAATTTGCATTTTGAAGTTCGGAGAACTTTTTGCTGTACTCCGAAACCACAAAATTTATAACACCTTTTTCATACAGTTCATTTATAAAATTATGCCCGTTATGATTATTTCCTTTCAAAGCAAAAAATAACTGTTCGTCAGAAGCTGCAAGACTTCGGCTGTCAGTAATAATTTCGCCGACAAGAGTGTTTTCGTTTCCTCTCAGTTCGGCATTCATGATTTTGCACAGTTCAGAAAGTGAAATTTCCGTCATTATTTGTTACTTTTGCAGTATAATATTAAAATAACAAAACTAAACATAAATTTCGTCAAGAAAAATATAAATACATAAAATGCTGACAATAAGGGAGTTACAAAACATTGTATCAAGAAACATTTCAAATATAGATTTTGATAAAGAACCTTTGGGACTGTACGAGCCTATTTCGTATACAATGAAAACCGGCGGAAAACGAATAAGACCGGCTCTTTGTCTTGCCGGGTGTAATATTTTTTCAGATGATGTTACGCCGGCATATCCGATTGCTTCGGCATTTGAGATTTTTCATAATTTTACTCTTTTACACGATGATATTATGGACAATTCTCCGATAAGGAGAAATAAAGAAACCGTGCACATAAAATGGAACAGTAATACGGCAATTCTTTCGGGCGATGCAATGATGATTAAATCTTATGAACTGTTGTCAGATTTGTCTCCGGAACTTTTGAAAGTCATTTTGCCCTTGTTTAATAAAACAGCATTGCAGGTATGTGAAGGGCAACAATATGATATGGACTTTGAAAATAAAGATGATGTTTCCGAAGCAGAATATTTAAATATGATAAAATTAAAAACTTCGGTGTTGATTGCCGCATCGCTTAAAGCCGGAGCTGTATGCGGCGGAGCTTCTGAATATGATGCGGATTTGTTGTATGAATTCGGGTTGAATACAGGTTTGGCATTTCAGCTGAAAGATGACTTGCTTGATGTATACGGTAATACTGCATTGTTCGGGAAAAAAACAGGGAATGATATTATTACGGGAAAAAAAACCTTTTTGCTGATAAATGCTTTGCAAATTTCTGATAATAAGACTTATATGATATTAAAAGATACCGTTAAATCAAATGAAATAAGAAATGAAGATAAGATTAAAATCGTAACACAAATTTATGATAAGTTGCAAATAAAAGAACTTACCCTGAACAAAATTAAGGAGTTTCATATCAAAGCATTACAATCACTTAAGGCTGTTTCTGTTGATGAGGCGAGAAAAAGTGAACTTTATGAATTTGTTTCAAAATTAGAAGAAAGAGAAAAGTGAAAATAATAACAGTAAAATCTTGCACATTTTTCACTGTCAGGAAATTGAAATTTAACATTTATTATGATTTGTTAATTTAATGTATTATCTTTACCGGTCAATTATTTACAAACATTTAAAAATTTTTTATTATGAAAAAATTAACAGGTATCGGTATTGTTTTAATGTTTACCTTATTTTTTGCTGCTTGCGGCGGAAGCAGCGACAACCCTCAAGATGTTGCAAAAGATTTCTTACAAGCTTTGGCAGATAAAGATTATGATAAAGCAAAAGAACTCGGAACGGATAACACTGCAATGATGATAGGAATGATTGAAAGTATGGCGGCAATGGCTCCGGACAGTTTGCAGGAAGATGACTCTGCAGATATGGATGCGATTGAATGGGGAGAAACTGAAATTGACGGAGATAATGCCGTGTGTCATTACTCATCTCCTGACCAAAAAGATCAAAAAATTGATTTGAAAAAAGTTGACGGAAAATGGAAAGTGGATATGAAAAAAGATATGTAAGTCATAATTTTTTTAAAGTAAATTTGCAGCCGGAATTTTCCGGCTGTATTTTTTTGTAAATGGGTAAAAAGATTGTTAAATACTTTATGTTTGCAGTAATTCTTTTATTTTTTCTTGCTTGGCTTTTTCGAGAAATTTATAACAGAGCAGAAGAAAAAAAAGAAAAGGGTATTACATATATATTACCGGACTCCGTAAAATATTTAATACACAACGGAGACATTGTTTTACGATACGGTCACGGTTTAGTGTCTGATTATATCGTTAAAACATTTAACGAGGAATTTCCTGTTTCGCATTGCGGTATTATAGTTAAAAAATCCGGTAATTTATATGTAATTCATTCAGAATCAAGCTCTTTTTTGTCAAAAGAAGGCATTCAAATTCAGGACTTTGACTCATTTACCGATGCAGGACATAAAAATTCAATAATAATAGTACGTTATAATAAATGCGATACTTCAGAATATAACAAAATCACTGATTTTGCCGAGTACTATCTTTCAAAAGACATTCCGTTTGATTACGGCTTTAATCCTGACGATACCGCAACAATGTTTTGCTCGGAAATTATTTGGCATGTTTTTAAAGATGCTTTCGGTAAAGATATTTTTTTAAACGATGAAAATGAAACAGACTTTAATCAGTTTGAAAATTTTTATGATACCGCCCGGTTTGATATTATTATAAATGACCAACTAAAAACAGAATAAATTTAGTTTATTAAACCTAAAATAAGGATTTTGTCTGTATATTTTTTATAAAAATTTGTGTAAGTTTGCATAAAGTAAGGCGACAAATAAGACTTTAAATAACTAAAATAGAATTACTATGAATTTTGACATTAACAAAATCAGGATTAAACAGGGTGAAAATATAAGCATTGAGGATTATGATACAAAATATGCAGGAACGTATACTAAAAACACGGCAAAAAAAGAACTGAAAAAAAATACCAAAGAGCTTAAGTCTATGCAGGAAATGTTTTATGCCGATAACAGATATTCATTATTAATCATACTGCAGGCATCTGACGCAGCCGGAAAAGACGGTGCTATCAGGCACGTTCTCGGCGGGCTTAACCCTCAGGGATGCCGTGTTCACAGTTTTAAATCTCCTTCAAAATTAGAATTAGAACATGATTATATTTGGAGACACTATCTTGCACTTCCGGAAAGAGGGATGATTGAAATATTTAACCGTTCTCATTACGAAAATGTTATTGTAACCAAAGTTCACCCCGAATATATTCTCGGTGAGCGTATTCCGGGAATTGATTCTCTTGATAAGATTGATGAAAACTTTTGGAAAAACAGATACGAACAAATTAACAATTTTGAAAAGCATATTTATGAAAACGGAACACATATATTGAAATTTTTTCTGAACCTGTCTAAAGACGAGCAAAAAAAACGTTTTCTTGCCCGAATTGATACTCCTGAAAAAAACTGGAAATTCAGTTCGACCGACTTAAAAGAACGAAAATATTGGAAACTGTATCGTAAAGCATTTGAAGATATGATTAACGGAACAACTACGGAGTATGCCCCGTGGCATATAATACCGGCAGACAACAAGTGGTTTTCAAGAATTGCGATAGGAAAGATTATTTATGAAAAAATGAAATCTTTGGATTTAAAATTTCCGCCTGCCGAAAAGCCAGAATTACTCGAAAAAGCAAGAAAACAGCTTATGAACGAATAAAAAATAATATTACTCTACCGTAACAGATTTAGCCAAGTTTCGGGGTTGGTCAACATCGCAACCTCTCATTACAGCAATATGGTATGAAAGCAGTTGCAGAGGGATGACCGTAAGCAGCGGAGCAAGAGCTTCGTTTGTTTCAGGCACTTCCAAGACGTGGTCTGCCATTTTTTTAATTATTGTATCTCCCTGTGTAACAACGGCTATTACAATACCGTTTCTTGCTTTTACTTCTTGTATGTTACTTACTATTTTCTCGTAAGACTTATCTTTTGTGGCAACAACAACAACAGGCATATTTTTGTCTATCAGTGCTATAGGTCCGTGTTTCATTTCTGCGGCAGGGTAACCCTCGGCATGAATGTATGATATTTCTTTAAGCTTTAATGCCCCTTCAAGAGCCACGGGGAACAAATATCCTCTGCCGAGATAAAGAAAATTTGTTGCATCTTTGTATAAAGCTGATATTTTTTGAATTTCCTCATCAAGATTAAGAATCTCTTTTATTTTATCCGGTATGTCAATAAGATTTTTAATGAGCTTTTCGTACTCATCTTTATCAATATGACCTCTGTTTCTTCCTAAAATTAAAGCTATCATAGTAAGCACCGTAACTTGTGCCGTAAATGCTTTTGTAGATGCAACGCCTATTTCCGGTCCTGCGTGAGTATAAACTCCGGCATCTGTTTCGCGGGGAATACTTGCTCCTACAACGTTGCAGATTCCCAAAACCGTTGCTCCGGCTTCTTTTGCTATGTTTATTGCCGCAAGAGTATCGGCAGTTTCGCCGCTTTGACTTATTGCAATAACAACATCGTCTTTATAAATAATCGGATTTCTGTATCTGAATTCCGAGCCGTATTCTACTTCTACCGGAATTCTGGCAAAAGTTTCAATTAAATATTCTCCTACTAAACCCGCATGCCATGATGTTCCGCAGGCAATTATTAAAATTCGTTTTGCATTTTCTAATTGGGGCATTGTATTGTGAAGGCCTCCGAGTCTTATTTCCGATAAGTCAGCAGCTACTCTTCCTCTGAAAGTATCTGTTATTGAGCGAGGTTGTTCAAAAATCTCTTTGAGCATAAAATGATCGTAGCCGTTTTTTTCGATAGAGCCTATATCCATAGTAAGTTTTTGAATACTTGGCTCAAGTTTGTCGTTATCAATGGTTTTAAGCGTAAGTTCATTTTTTTTGATTACGGCAACATTATCATTATTAAGATATATTACGCTGTCGGTATATTCAACAATGGGTGTTGCATCTGAAGCTATAAAATATTCACCTTCTCCTATTCCTATAACTAAGGGACTTCCTTTGCGTGCGGCAATCAGTTTGTCCGGTTCGTCTTGAGCTATAACCACAATGCCGTATGCCCCTATAACTTTTGACAGTGCCAGCCTCACAGCCTGTTCTGCATCAATATTTCCGTTTCCTTTAAGGTAGATATATTCAATTAAATTTGCCAGCACCTCAGTGTCAGTCTTACTTTTAAAAGAGTATCCTCTGTCTTCCAATCGGTTTTTCAGTCGGGAATAATTTTCTATTATACCGTTATGAATTACGGTAAATTTTTTGTTTTCAGAGGTGTGCGGATGAGCATTTGTATCGTTAGGCTCTCCGTGTGTTGCCCATCGTGTATGACCGATTCCTATATTTCCGGAAATATCACTGCCTTTAACAAGGTTGTCTAAATCGTTTACTTTGCCTTTTTTCTTATATATTTTGGTTTTTTCACCGACTATTGCAATACCGGCGGAATCATAACCTCTGTATTCCAGCCTTTTTAAACCGTTAATTAATATCGGATAAGCATCCTTATCCCCTATGTAGCCGACAATTCCGCACATTTTTATTATTTTTATTGATTAAAATTAAAGCTTTGTATAAGTTACTATAAGTTTAGTTGGATTTGAATTATTTCCGGTGGTTATTACTGTTCTTGAGACATCGTTTCCTTCAGATGCGGGATATAGATTAAGCCCGTTACTTTCGCTTGTTCCGTTAAGAATATTTTGAATATATGCAGCAATGTCAAATTTATAAGTTCCGTCAACATAACTTTCTCCGGTATATGAACTTGAAGCGGTATAGTCAGGTATTAACAGGGCAGAATCGCCGGAAATATAATTTGCAATAAACATTCTTTCAACGGCAGGGTATTCAGACTCGAACGATGAAGATTCTGCTGCTGAATTAATAATAAGTTCGGCTCTGTTAATAACAATGCTCTCT
>JALSMF010000208.1 GCA_026987795.1 Bacteroidales bacterium | reverse complement strand
TTGGGGAATGGCAATAAATACCGCAAAGAAAGGAATTGAAGTTTTTAAAAATACGGATACGCAAAAATACATTTTTTGGAATAAAAAATTAGGAGATATATATTTAGAACAAGGGTTTTACACATTATCTGCAAATGCATTTTCTAAAGCATTAAAAGCTGATAATGAGAATATAAGTGCCGCATACATAATGTTAGATATTGCAACGCTGTATTACTATCAGGAAGAGTATGAAAAAAGCATTGAAATTTACAATAACGCTTTATCAAAATTTGAAAGTTTAAAGGAAACCGATAAGAACAAAGCAGTATCAGGAATTGCAAAAACCTGCAACAAGCTCGGTATTGTATACGAAAGGAAAGGAGAAAAGGAAAAGGCGAAACAATTTTATAAAAAAGCCCTTAAATTAAGACAGGAAATTAACAGTAATGCCGAAATAATCGACTCTTATACATCTCTCGGATTTTTTTCAAACGTCATTCAGGAATACGACAGTGCATTGTATTATTTTACAAAAGGAATTGATTTATGCAATAAATATAATAACTACGATTATTTCAATCATTTACACCTGTTCAGAAGTGAAACTTTCTCTGAACTGAACCAATTTGATAAAGCATATAATGACATTGACACCGCAAAGCAATACGCTTCAAAATTTAATAAATTTGATTTAGCCCGTGTATATTATTTTTATGCAAAAACAGATTTCAATAATAACAATTATGAAAACCTGAAAAGAAATGCAGAAACAGCTTTGCAATATACCGACAGTTTTAACAACATATCAATAAAGGTAAAAACACTTAACCTGCTTGCCGATGCAGCAGAAAAAAACAAAGATTATGAAACAGCTTATAAAGTTCAGAAAAACTTAAGAGAAATTTCGGATGTAAAAAATGCCGAAAAATTAGAGTTGCTGGAGCATAGTATTGAATCGGAAATTATTAAAAGACAAAATATCGAACTGATAAATAAAAATTCTGAACTTAGAAAAAATATAAGCTCATTTCATTTATGGTCTCTTGCCGGAATTATTTTTATCGTATTTCTGATTACGTTATTTTTAATAATTTATCGAAAAAACAGGAAAATAAAAATTGCTCTGACAAAAGCAGAAGAAGAAAAAAGAAAAGCTGACAATGCCAAAAAAGAACTTGAAAATTCTACGGAATTAATACGTTCACAAGCTGCCTTGGCAGAAATCCTCAGAAATGTAAGCGGAAAAGAACGCAATGTTGAAGAGTTTTTACAAGACGCACTTGACAAATTATTAGCACTGCCATGGCTGAAATTAGAGTCAAAAGGTTCAATTTTTTTAACAGATAAAGACGGAAACCTTAAAATGGTTGCTGAAAAAAACTTAGGCAAAGTTGCCGAACGCTGTGCTTTAATTAAGCCCGGAGAATGTCTTTGCGGAAGAGCATTATCAGAAAAGAAAATGCAATATTGTAATCATATCGGTCATAAACACGAAATCAGATTCAAAGATATGGCTGAACACGGGCACTATAATCTCCCTATAATGATGAATGATGAAGTTCTCGGGGTGTTGAATATTTATACGGAACATAAGCACGAAAAAACAGAATCAGAAGTTAAGTTTCTGCAATCAGTCAGCGAAACATTAGCTTCTGTAATAAACAGAAAAAAATCACAAGAAGAGATATTAAAAACAAAAAATAATTTAGAAAAACAAAAAAAAGAACTTGAAGAAAAAAATAAAGCAATAAGGTTATATCTCACAAAATTAGAACAACAAAGCAAAGAGCAAGAGGTTTTAAAACAAACAATCTTGGCTCAAAAAAAAGAGGTAGAAAAAAAACAAAAAGAAACAGAACAATATGCAAATGAGCAAGAAGCATTAAATCAAAAACTGTTTGCTCAAAAATTAGAAGTCGAACAACGGAACCATGAAGTTGAACAGTATTCCAAACAATTGGAAGAACAAGCAAAAGAACAAGAGGCATTAAATCAAAAATTGTTTGCCCAAAAATTGGAAGTCGAACAACGAAACCAAGAAATTGAACTTTACTTAAAACAAATTGAAGAACAAAAAAAGGAGCAGGAAATATTAAATCAAAAACTGTTTGCTCAAAAACTGGAAGTGGAACAACGAAGTTTTGAAGTTGAGCTTTACGCTAAAGAAATTGAACAACTGAAAGAAAAAGCCGAAAGTACTTTAGAGCATTTGAACGATTCCATTAATTATTCAAAATATATTCAAAATTCATTATTACCGGAAAAAAAATATATTGAAAAAGTTATACCGGGAGAATATTTTATATATTATCAACCGAAAGAAACTATCGGAGGCGACTTTTATTATATCAAAAAAACAGGCAATTGGCTGATTTTTGCCGTTGCCGATTGTACCGGACACGGTGTTCCCGGCGCCTTAATTACAATGTTGGGTATGAGCTTTTTAGACGATATTGTTTCTCTGAATCTTGTTGAAAAAACCGGAGAAGCATTAAATACGTTAAGAAAAAGAGTTAAAGAAACCTTTCACTCATACGGGAATACGCTGGAAAATAAAAACGGCATGGATATCAGCTTATGTGCCGTAAATACAAAAACAAACATTATGCAGTATTCCGGGGCTTTTAACTCTTTAATTATTGTCAGAGACAATGAATTGAC
>JALSMF010000207.1 GCA_026987795.1 Bacteroidales bacterium | reverse complement strand
TTTGGACCGGCAGGCTGAGCCCGACAGTAGTGTGATACGGATTCTATTTGTATTTAAAAGATAAAAAAGCAATAACTCCGTATCAATTTATACAGAATTATTGCTTTTCATTGAGTAGCTTGCCTCAATTTATTTTATTTTACTTCGCCGGCAACAACAAACGGTATTTCTTTTGTTGTTGTTATACCATTATCTTTTTGTTTAGTCGTAATGATAATTTGCTCGGCAAATTTACCTTTATTCATTACCGTAGGATCAATTGTAGCGGTAATAATACCTTCTTGTCCGGGTTTAATGTGCATATCAACTACAGTTACGCCGATTTTCTCGGGTAATTTAATATCGATAATATGCAGAGGAGTTTTTCCGTTGTTTTTAATCTTAAAATTATAAGATTGAACGGCTCCGGTAACTTTACCGAAATTATGGCTGAAAGCAGAGTTTACGCCTCTGACATTTCCGAACATAGGAGCTTCTGCAGGTTCTACTTGCCCGTAGCCCATAAAAGTAAAGGCAAATACGGCAACTGATAACATAATAAGTTTCTGTAATTTCATGATTCCAAAATTTAAATTAATAATAATGTTTCTCAATTTTATTTTAAGATGATTTTTTAATTAAAATTCCATAAATATTTTAAATATATCATACAAATATACATTTATTTTATCTTTGCATCAAGTTTAATTTTATATTATTAAGGCGGTGCAGCAATATTTTTTCCGTAATTAGCCGTAAAGCGTAACAGTCAACTATTTGCTGTCTCGGAGTTACTAAGGTCAGGAACGTATGAAATAAAAAATATATTTTAGCTTTAATGATTAATATTTTTTTCTATTTTCGAGGCTTAGTTTGTCAAAAACGATATGAATTTTCTTTATCCTGCATTTTTATTTGCACTTTTTGCCGTTTTTATACCGGTAATAGTCCATTTGTTCAATTTCAAAACACATAAAACATTGTATTTCAGCAATGTAAAGTTCTTGAAAAATATTAAGAAAGAAACAAAATCAAAATCTAATTTAAAGCATCTGCTAATATTGCTTTTGCGAATCTTAACAATTGTATCTCTTGTTTTTGCTTTTGCAAAGCCGTTTATTCCGCTGAAAAATCAGGCAAATGAAGTTAACAAAAATTTTATAGGAGTATATATTGACAATTCGTTCAGCACTGATGCAGAAAGCAAATACGGAAAAATAATTGAAACCGAAAAGAAAAAAGCACTCGAAATTACTGCCGCTTTCCCGGAAGATGTTAAAATACTTTTTCTGAATAATAATTTTGAACTGAAACATCAGCATTTTGTTTCAAAAGAACAATTTAAAGACTTTGTCTTGCAGACAAAAACAAGCCCGTTTGTCAGAAAATTAAGCGAGGTTTCCGAGAAAATGAAAAGTATTTTTGCCGAAAAAATCGGTAAAAAGATGCCTTATACCGTATATTTTATATCTGACTTTCAAAAAACAAGCACTGATTTAGGAAATATGAAACCGGACAGTCTGCAAAATAAAGTTCTTATTCCGGTTTTTGCAGAAAAAGCAAGTAATATTTTTATAGACTCCGCATGGTTTGAGAGTCCAAACAGACCTGTAAATCAGGAAGATATAATATTTGTGAAAATTAAAAATGCTTCTGATGAAAATTATGCTCAAATGCCTCTGAAACTTTTTCTTAACGGGGAATTAAAAACTGCGGAGACATTCAGCATAGAAGCAAACTCTGAGACTACTGAAAAAATAACTTTTATAAATGAGAAAACAGGTATAATAAACGGCAAAATTGAAATTTCAGATTATCCTGTTATTTACGATAATGTTTTATATTTTAATTTTAACCTTACAGATACAACAAAAATACTTATAATAAACGATAACGACAGAAACAATAAATACATAAACAATATTTTTTCAAAACTTCCTTATGCTTATGTAAAAAATATATCATATAAAGAAAGAGTAAAACATAAGCTTAATGATTTTAACGTTGTAATTTGCGACGGACTGAAGAAAACAGATTTTGAGTTTAGCGAGAGATTAATTGAATTTACCGATAACGGAGGTATATTACTTATTTTTCCGAAAATAAATTGTGATATATCTTCTTATAATAAGCTTTTTAACAATCTGAACACAAACTATATAACAGGTTTTGACACTGCTAAGATTTATGCCGACAAAATAAACTATAACAGCGAGGTGCTGAAAAACGTTTTTAAAAAGAGAGAGAGAAACATTGATATGCCTTATGTGCATAAACGACTTATTTTTAGCGATTTATCTAATATTGACGAAGATGTTATTTTATACACGGAAAAAAACGATAAGCTTATCAGTTCGATAATGTCGGGTAACGGTAAAGTTTTTATTTTTTCGATGTATCCGAGTCCCGAATACGGAAATATTATTTTTCATCCTATTTGGGCTCCGATTTTATATAATGCCGTTTTTTATAATACAGCAGGAAAAGATATTTTCTACACTATAGGAAACAATGATGCAATAACCGTAAAATGTCCGACAAACACAGGGGATTATCCGTTGAGAGTAACCAATAAGGAGAAAGATATTGATGTAATACCCCAATTTTCAAATATTAACGGTGTAAGCTGTAAAATCCTGTTAAACAATACAATACAGGAAGCAGGAC
>JALSMF010000206.1 GCA_026987795.1 Bacteroidales bacterium | reverse complement strand
GTGGCGATAATCTGCTTGTGCAGCTTTCGTTATTGTTTCTCTGTAAGGTATTTTAGGTGCAATAAATTCGGTATCTATTTTGAAAATATTGTCGAGATGCCATTTCAACGTATTTAAATGATGGTCTCCTTGTCCGTGAATAATAAGTTGCTTGAGTTCTTTTGAATATTCCAGTATGTAAGTAGGATCTTCATCTCTCATTCTGTGAAGATATTCGCCGAGTTTTTCTTCGTCGGATTCGCTTAATGCTCTTATTGCTTTACGATATTTCGGATTCGGGTATTCAATATCTTTAAATTTATAATCGCAGCCTTTTTCATTTAGTGTGTCTCCGTTTCCGGTATTTTTAAGTTTAACGGTAGCACCTATATCGCCTGCAAAAACTGAAGTAAGGTTCTCACGGTTTTTACCGTTTACCGCAAATATTTGAGAAATTCTTTCTTTATTCTGGCTGGTTTGATTTATAAGGTCATCGCTTTCGCTTATTTCTCCGGACATTACTTTAAAGTATAAAACTTCTCCGAGGTGTTCCTCTACACTTGTTTTAAATACAAACACAGATTTAGGTCCTGCCGGGTCAGGCTTTACTTCTTTTCCGTCGACAGTTTCTGCCGGAGGCATATCAGCAGGCGAAGGTAAAGCATTTTTTATAAAATCGAGTAATCTCGGAGTTCCTATATTCTGTTTTGCTGCAGTGCAAAGCACGGGAAACATTCCTCTGTTAAGAATACCTTTTAAAATACCGTCTCGCATTTCGTCCTCTGTAAGAGTTTCGTTTTCAAAAAATGTTTCCATTAATGATTCGTCATTTTCTGCTGCAGCTTCAATCAAAGCAGTTCTTAACTCTTCAAATTTATCTGCTTCTTCTGCGGGTATATCCAAAACTTCCGGTTTACTGCCGTCAGCAGCCCATTTATACATTTTTCCCGTAATCAAATCTATTATTGAATTAAAATCAGGACCCGGATTAACCGGATATTGCACAATTGTTACATTGCCGGATAATTGTTCTTTTGCTTGTTCTATTGTTTTATCAAAATTTGTTTTATCGTGATTCAAGTGATTTGCAACAATAATTACAGGTTTTTTAAACTTTTCGGTTAATCTCCAGTGTATCTCTGTTCCTACCTCTATTCCGTTTTGAGAGTTGATTACTAAAACCGTAGTGTCGGCAACGGCAATTGAAGAAACTGCACCTCCGACAAAGTCAAGAGCTCCGGGAGCATCTAAAATATTTATTTTTGTATTTTGCCATTCTGTATGAAGCACTGAAGAAAATACAGAGCCTTCTTGTTCGTGTTCTGCCGGTCTGTAATCAGACAAAGTTGTTTTTGTATCAATACTACCCCTTCTGTTTATTTTTTTTCCTTCAAAAGCCATATTTTCGGCTAAGGTCGTTTTACCGCTTCCGGCATGCCCGCCGAGAGCGATATTTCTGATATCATTCGTCTTGTAAACTTTCATTGCATTATCTTATTAGTATTAAAAAAATTAATAAAATTAAATTAATTTGTTATATTTTTTTTTAAAAAAACAGCCCACAAATATAAAAAAAAATATAAGAGTTTCAATATTTGCATTTTTATATTAGTGTTTTTTGATGTGTTTTATAATATGTTTAAAGGTTAAAAACTATTTTATCCTAAGAATAATAAGCAGTTTATTTTATTTTGATAACTTCTGATGCTCTTTGCCTCGAGGTAATAATTACTTTATATTTTTCTGAGAGAGGCATAAAAGTATCTTTTACAATATTACGTGTATTATTCACGGCAGAGATATGTGACAAAAATAAAATCCTCAACTTACCGGATGCAAAATTTTCGATGAGCTTTTTTGCCTGTATATTTGACAAATGCCCCTTATCTGAACTTACTCTTTGTTTAAGATGATAAGGATATAATCCGGTTATAAGCATTTCTTCATCATAATTTGTTTCAAGAAAAACTGCATCGCATTTTGAAAACTCAATTTGTAAAGTTTCATCAACCGTTCCTATATCGGTCATTACACCTATATTACCGTCCTCAGTTTCAATTCGGAAACTGCACGGCTCTGCGGCATCATGGCTTTTTTTGAAAGAATGAACTTTTATACTTCCTAATGTATAAGGTGTTCCGCATTCAAAAAATCCGAAATTATCAGTCTTGTTTTTGTCATAACACTTATGATAAGTTTTTTTGGTGTAAAAAACAGGAATTCCGAGTTTTTTGCTTGTAACTCTCGCACCCTGTATATGGTCGGTATGCTCATGAGAAATAAAAATTGCTTTAATTTTATCCTTATCCAAACCGGTTTCGTCTAACCTCTCAATCAAACGTCTGTAATATATCCCGATATCTACCAAAACAGCTTCACTTTCATTCCCTATGTAATAGCAATTCCCGTTGCTTCCCGATGCTAAAGCACAAATTTCAGTCATAATTATTTTTTTACAAAGGAATAAAAAAAAGGATAATCTTATATATAGATTTATTCTTTAATAAATTTATATATATTTGCAGACTTTTTAATTTTTATGTTGAAAAAATAATAATTGTTTAAGAAATGGCTACATTACAGAAAATCAGAAATGCAGGACCTGTTATCGTTATCGTTATAGGTTTGGCTTTAGTTGCATTTTTATTGGGAGACGTTAATAAAATATTTT
>JALSMF010000205.1 GCA_026987795.1 Bacteroidales bacterium | reverse complement strand
CTTACGGTATAAATTCCGCTTGCAATGTTTCCTAAGTCTATTTCTTTATAAATCATTTCAGTTTTATAGTGTCCTGAAAAAATAATTTGTCCAATTACATTAATTATTTCAACAGTAACATCCTTTTTTTCTGTATTGTTAAATTCTATAATAAACCTTCCGTTTGTCGGGTTCGGATACAGATTAAACTTACTTTGTCTTATGTCAGGATTCTCGGAAACAGACGTATTTGATACGGTAATAATTTTAGTTATCACGGCATCTCCGCAGACAGGGTTAGCTGCCGTCAGTGTTACTGAATAATCGCCTGCAGAACTGTATGTATGACCGGGATTCGTTTCATTGCTTGTTGTTCCGTCCCCGAAATCCCAAAAATATGTCTCTCCGTAAACCGACCGGTTTATAAAATTAACACTGAAACCATTTGCTGAAAAGTCGAAGTCAGGCAGCGGCTCTTCACTTACGTCAATTACCACATTAGATCTTAAATTAACAGCCTCACAAAATGCATCGGACATTTTTGCAACCCTGTATTTCCCGCCTTCGGTAACTGAAGCAAAGTACGGGGTTTTGTAAGTTATTACATCAACAAAATTTGATTCCGATTCATAAGAAAAGGACCATGGAGGTGTTCCGTATAAGTCAAACTTTATTTGTGCCGTATCTCCTCGACATATTGAGGTTGTTTCGACAGAAATATCAATTGACGGTATTTGATCGTATTTTTTAATAACGGCTCCTCCCGTAAAACATGTTCCGGTATTATGAGCATCTGACAATTGCGCAATTTTGTAAATTCCGGGGTCTGATACATTTAATATATACGGGTTATCAACGGTTGTCAGAGATACAGGATTTATACCGTCTACGGTATAAGTGAAATTCCAAGGCGGAGTTCCCGTAAATTTAATTTCAATATTTGCTGTTTCTCCGTTACACAAAACAGCATCGGAATTTGCTATGGCAGATGAAGGCAAAGAATCGGCAATGCTGAAAATTTCTACAGAACTGCTGTTAAGTGAACTTATTAAAATTTCTTCCTTTGAATTAAACGTTATATCAAGAGGTATATCCAGTTCTCCGATATTTGTTCCGTATTTTCCGAATTTGGTAATAAAATTAAAGTTTTCATCAAATACGCTTATGCTTCCTTGGTATGTATCACATACATATATATTATTACATTTTCCGGTTGTAATTCCCTGAATTCTGTAAAACTCACCGTCGCCTGCTCCGTAAGAGCCGAAGCTGTTAATTAAATTGCCTTCTGTATCAAAAACCCAAACTTTACATACAGGTTTAAATCCTGTTCCTATTCCGCCGTGCTCTCCTACAAAAATTCTTTTATTTATTCCGTCGTATTTTACACTTGAAGGGTAAACCAATGTCCCGTTTCCGAATGTATTGATTAGGTTTCCGGCTTTGTCTATTACGGATATTTGCTGATACTTGCTGTCTGCAACATATAAAATACCGTCAGGACTTAAGTCTAAATATGCGGGAAATGCACAATCTCTGTAAAAAACAGATATTGTCTTGTCTGTGCCTATTCTGTATATATATCCGCTGTCTTTGTCTCCGGCAAATATATCTCCGTTTTTATCTGCAACTACGGACACAGGAGAAAAATCAAGATTTATTTTTTCCGTGATATTTCCTGATGAATCATATTTGAAAATACAATTTTGTTTACTGTCAGTAACATAAAGATTATCACTTTCATCAAGAGTAATACGAACAGGGTTGATTAACTCTTCATTTATTCGCTTCAAATGAATAATATCCGCAGGATTATTTTGAGCAAATAATTTTACAACAGGCACTTGTATCAAAAAAACAATGAGTAAAATTTCTATGTAATAAGTTTTCATATTTAGTTTAGTTTGTAAATTTAAAGGTTAATCTAATGAAAATACTACAAATTATACACCAATAAGGTGTATTTAAATACAGCAAATATTACAGACAAATTTTTGGATATAACATATATGTTTTAAAAAATATTATACTCTGTTTAAGATAAAAACAGAACAAATCAAAATTTAATGTATTAACGTTGTTCTAATATCTCTCAAAAAACTTATATAACTGATAATAAGTCTGTATAACAAAAATAATAAGAAGGTGTTTCTGTAAAAATACAACAATTATTTAAAAATCTGAAATGTTTCTAAACATTGTTTTAAATTAAGGTTGTTTTTCATAAAAATTAATCTGCAAACTATTACTACATACAAAAAACACAACCTTTCTAACAGTAATAGGGTCGTTTAACCAATCGGCATTGGTTATTTGCCCCTTTTCTTACCCTCCGTCTTCCCCTTCAAAACAGTATTGTTTTTCTCAAAAAATAAAAAAAGGTTGTATAACACAACCTTTTTTAAATTACTAGTTCGTTTGAATTTTGCTTTATTTATTTTTTCGGATTCGGATGTGCTATCTTTGCAGCATATTCTTCATAATTAAAGCCTTTATAATTAGGACTTTCTTCGTTATGACATTTTTTACAAAGCTTTTCATCCGGTACTATCAATCCTTTGCTTATGCTCATTTCCTTATTTTTCATTACAGACATACTTTTATA
Source organism: Bacteroidales bacterium (assembly GCA_026987795.1). Lineage (GTDB taxonomy): Bacteria > Bacteroidota > Bacteroidia > Bacteroidales > JAADGE01 > JAADGE01. The sequence continues at coordinate 69 of JALSMF010000205.1, read as the reverse complement.
TGAACTTCCCGGTCCGTGACACGACTCACAAGAAACTCCTTCATCCTTTTTCAGTGTCATTATTAAGCT
>JALSMF010000204.1 GCA_026987795.1 Bacteroidales bacterium | reverse complement strand
TCATTACATATTTTAAAAAAGTCCAAATATAATTCCGTATTAACCTGCGACTTACAAATCATATAAAGTAATAATTATTGTTTTTTCCACATCGTATTTTTGATTAACCAATGTACTCATTTTCAAAAGGAACAGTAATATTTTTTGTTTATCTTTATTAGCAAATTGCCTTGTTGGGTTTAATTGAATATAAATATGAGATTCTGTTTCATTGATGAATCCGACACATGTGAGCAACTCTTTTAATATGACATGATCATTACGAAAATTATTCCATATAGGTCTGAATATATCCAACAACTCATAGATGATATTTCTTGAAATAATCTTTATCGCATCCATAAATGATTTTGGCATGAAATTTAGTTTTATATATTCTTCTTCTATTAAAGTTTCAAGTCTTGATACCGTTGGAGCAAGTGGCTTGATCTCTTTGTCAATCGCTGCAATATCTTTTCTTAATACCGACTGTTTTTCAAAATTACTGTTAAGTGCTTTTTCCCTGTCTTTGGGAAAGCGTTTAATTTTATTTTTCAATTTAGTGACTTTCCCTTTGTGCTTTTTATTGCTGGAAGTATCTTTACATTCAGCTTCCAATTGGTTAAACTCATCTTGAAGCTTAAGTAAATCATTTTCTTTTTTTTCAATATAAATTTCTCTATCAAGCAGTGCTCTGCCTAACTTATTTTTTAGACTGTTTTTTTTCGTCATCAATTTGAGTAGCTTTTTATTTTTAACTTCTCTATCAACAATTTTCCCCGCAATAGTTTCATAAGAAAAAGAGCTGTAAGATGTAATACAGTTTATTCCCAGCAGAATCAGATAACTCATATCATTTTCCTGTAACCACCTAGTTAAAATTGCAATAATGACCTCTTTTGCATTGCGATTGAAATCTGTACATAGAATAGATAACTCGACAGTTTTTTTATCAGGCTTAGTCAATAAAACTATGAATTGAGCAAATGATTTTTCCTTATGCCACCTGTTCTTGACAAATTTAACATCATAAAGATAGGTATCTTCTTTTCTATTACGATATTTCTGTATAACAAAATGTTCTACAGGCTCATTACTATTATAGTCCCATTGACCGCCTTCGTAATTTTTTTCCCAGGTAATAATATAAACATCTTCATTTCTTGCTTCTCGCATAAAGTTGACACCATAAATTGCTCGGTCAACGACAATAGTTAAAGGCCTGTTTCTATCGCCTGATAAAATTCGCCTGAACTCTTTGATTGTAGCATGAAAGCGTTGCCGCAAATCAAAATAGTTATCATCTATTTTTGAAAAAACTGGTTCTCCTTTCAAGGTGTGGATCAAATCTAAATAATAACCTTTTCCCGTTTGATGCGTGCCTCCGAGCCAGCATAAAAGTAGTTTCAGCTGGCCAGTATAACCGACTCCATGTGGATCTAATAAGAACATATCATCCAGTCCCGCATCGACTAATTTAATATTTTGTTTGAATAGCAGACGGACATTTATTTTATTTGCGACATCCTTTAACGTCTCCCGCTGTCGATTAGATGACCTTTTCTGTTTACCGATCAATAATGTCAATGACCGATAATTTAATTTTTGACCTTGTTCAATATTTTGACAACCACTTAGAATCATACAAAGCCATTGACGAACAATATCTTTGATAACACCCATTTCAGCAGAGATGGAATCAACAAATGTTCGTGCTAATAAAAGTCCGATATGATGACAAGAAAATATCTCTTTAAAAACAGGGTCAACTAATGGAAATTTATTGTTTTCAGAAATGGCTAACTCGGGCAAGCATTTGGACTTTTCTATTTTTTTTGAGCTCAGCAATGGTTCATTTTTGCAAATAATTTCCGCAGTTTTTGATTTTTCATCGGAAAAATTAGCACTGGAAATTTTGATTAATGAGGCAACCTTAGCTTTCATTTCAATACCGTCTGAATATAACACAATAGGATATTTTTTTTCGTATTTTGACTGATCCTTAACATCATTCACTGTCGTTCTAATTGTTTCAGCACTTATAGTTTCATCGTAAATATTTTTATACTCTTTAACTATGTACGATATTATATGGCAACCTTGCTCTTCTTTATGGTTTTCAAACAAATAAAATATCATTTTCAACTTTGCATCAGTTAACTTCCTGTTACAATTCCGCCCATCGGCTATCTTATTAATACTTTCTGTTGTTCCGGATTGTAATAGAAGTCCCCAACGTTTCATAGTTTTTATATCATAACCGAATGCTTCATGCAATCTAGTCTGATTATAACCAGCGTTTATTAAACGAGCTAATAGTAATTTTTCTTGAAAGGATTTGGCTGGAACTGTTTCAAGTAGCCGAAAGCCAAAGTGAACCAGTAAAGTTTTCGGAGTATCGGGATCAAAATATACTTCAAAAAGTGGATTGGACTTGTCTAATCCCAATAATTGCTGTAAGTTATCGTTCATGATAATATTCTCTTTTTTGAATAAATTGGCTAAATTTTAAAATTAGAGGGTATTATCACTTTTTCAACTTATTACGGAGTTCGATTTGGACTTTTTATTTTCACTCTAAGCAGGAAGGTGTGAGGTCTGTAATTAAGAAAAAGAAGAAATCTATTGAGATGAAAATGAGTTCAGTTTTATTAAAATTAAAACGTAAATTTAAGCAAATACCATCT
>JALSMF010000203.1 GCA_026987795.1 Bacteroidales bacterium | reverse complement strand
TTTCCTGAAATTGCTATATGTCGGCTGTTTTCAACGTTTTTATACATATTATTTTTACTTTTAATTACTTTATAAAAGTATGAATTTAAAAAATACTTAAGGAAAAAAATCTTTGATTGTTAATAAATATCGGAGTTTTATATTTGTTTTCGGAATTAATAGAAAACTAAACTTAACAGCCCCGTAAACAGCCCCAGAAAAAATCCGGTTGTTATTTGTAAGTGATTGTGGGCATTTAGTTTTAATCTTGAACTTGCCGTTATCCCCGATATTAAAATCATAATTGCAAAAAAATGCACCTTGTATATTTGAAAATTACCGACGGTAAACAGAAGTGAGGGCATATTTTGTTCAAGAAAAAAAATATAAAAAAAGCCGATAAATCCGCCGATGCCTGCCATATGTATGCTTATTTTGAATTTGTAAGTAATAATCGTTATAAGCAGAATAGATATTGCTGAACATAAAATAAAGATACTTATGTAAGCCGGTATTCCGCCGGGGAAATTGGTTGTGATGAGGTATGCCGATATATATAATATAAATGTTGTAAAAAGAGGAAGCAGACGCTCTTTTTTATCGGCAAATTGAAGGTTTTGAATTTTTTGAAGGTTTAACAGTATAAGTAAAACCAGCAGGGGCAGAATAAATGTTGCCGTAAAGACGATTAAAGTTATTGCTTTTTTGTAGTTATACGGGTATAAACTTAAAAAGCCGGGTAAAGCAAACATTAATAAAACTGCGTATGTTGTAAAAAACAACGGATGAAAAACAACTGAAATTATTTTAGCCGGTATCTTCATTTTTTAAAGTTCTTTTCTGAGACGTGCAACTAATATCCCGAGCTGTTCTCTGTATTTTGCAACTGTTCTTCTTGCTATATCATATCCTTTTTCCTGAAGTATCTTCGCTAATTTTTCATCGGTTAAAGGCTTTCTTTTATCTTCGTTATCAATACATTCCTGAAGTATCTTTTTTATTTCTCTTGTTGAAACAATTTCTCCGTCGTGTGTTTCCATACCTTCGGAAAAGAAAAATTTAAGGGGAAAAATTCCGAAATGAGTTTGAATGTATTTGCTGTTTGCAACTCTTGATATTGTTGAGATGTCGAGTCCTGTAAGATCTGCGATGTCTTTCAGAATCATTGGCTTTAATTTTGTCTCATCGCCGGTCAGAAAGTATTCTTTTTGAAAGCCTACTATAGCATTTATCGTTAAAAGGAGAGTGTTTTGCCTTTGTTTTATAGCATCAATAAACCACTTTGCCGAATCTAATTTTTGTTTCATAAATCCTGCTGCCTGTCTTTCTGTCTTTGTCGGCTTTTCTTTCCTTTCTTTCATCCCTCTGAGCATCTCTTCATATGTTCTGCTGACACGAAGATGGGGTATGTTTTTTGAGTTAAGGGTTACAAACGGTTCTCCGTCAATGATTTTTAATATAAAATCAGGAGTTATTTCCGGGGCTGCTCGGTTTATTGCCGAAGAGTAGTTGCTGCCCGGTTTCGGGTTAAGCTTTATAATAAGATTAATTGCTTCTTTAAGTTCCTCTGACGTAATTCCAAGTCGTTTCTCAATTTTTGAATAGTGTTTTTTTGAAAACTCTTCAAAAAAACTTGTCAGTATTGTTTCGGCGGTTTTTACCGTTGAGTCGGTTTTTTCAGAGTTGAATTTTTTTTTAATCTGAAGAAGTAGTGTCTCTTGTAAGTTTCTTGCACCTACACCCGGAGGGTCTAAATCCTGAACTGTTTTTAAGGCATTTTCGATTTCGTTTATATCGGTTAAAATATTTTGAGAGAATGCCAAGTCGTCAACTATTGACTCTAAATCCCGCCTTAAATAACCGGCTTCATCAAGGCTGCCCACAAGATATTCTGCCAAAGAATATTCTTTTTGGGTTAAGTTTTTTAAACGGAGTTGTTCGGTTAAATGTTCTTGCAGCGAAAAACCTTCAGAATACGGTATTTCTGTTACCTTATCGTCTTTTGAATAATTGTTTACGGTAAGTTTATACAGGGGTATATCGTCATCGTCCGGCAGGTAATCGTCAAAAGAAAACTCATCATCGAATTCATTTTCCTTGTTTTCTTCTTCATTTTGAACATCGTCTTTACTGTCCTCCTCCTGTGAATATCCCTCTTCTAAAACAGGGTTTTCCTCAATCTCTTTTTTTATTCTTTGTTCAAGTTGTACAGTCGGTAATTCCAACAATTTTATAAGTTGGATTTGTTGCGGAGATAATTTTTGCAACAGCTTTTGACTGAGGTTTTGTTTAAGCATTTAATTTTAAAAAATTAATAAAATATCCCGACAAAATTAAAAAAAATTCCGGTAAACCGAATTTTTCACATCAAAACAAAAGCATATCGTTTATTTTATTGTTTTTTATACCGTAAGATGTTTTATATGTTTTTTTTAGATTTCTTTATTTATATTTGATGCGTTTTTTTAATTGTTTTTTCGAAACTTAAGGTATGCTGAATTTTTTTAGAAGTAAAAATCCGCTGATTTTCATTTTTTATCCGCTTATTGCTTTTGTTTTTATATTTTTTTTATCGAATATCAGTGAGTTTAAAACAATAAATTCAGATACGCCTTTTTTACTTAAGCTTTTAATAAGCTTAATAAGCGGCAAATACTTCAACGTTTTATTTATTTTTTTATCTGTTTTTATGTTTGTCTTAACGG
>JALSMF010000202.1 GCA_026987795.1 Bacteroidales bacterium | reverse complement strand
TTTTACATATAAAACAGTATATTTGTAAAAAAACAATGGTTAAAACTCCAAGTTGTAATACCTGTATATTTAAATCAGAAGCAACAAAATTTCTTTCAGATGATGAAATTGTGCAACTGGAAAAAATTGTGCAACGGTAGAATTTGACAAAGGAGAAACTATATTTAAACAGGGTACTTTTTCTAAAAATGTTGTTTACCTGAAAGACGGTATTGTAAAGTTATTACTGGAAGGTCCTCGAAAAAATCAAATTACAGCAATAAAAAAAGGTCCTGATTACTTAGGGATTCCTACTGCTTTTGATGAAAAACATTACAGATATTCGGCTGTATCAATATCAAAGATAAGTGCTTGTTTTATTGATATTGAACTGTTTAAGCAATTTGTAATAAAAAACGGTCTTTTTGCATTCCGGATAATTATTAATTTATGTAAAGACAATTTAGATGTCTTTGAAAAGTGTGTAAATAAGTCTCAAAAAAATGCAAGAGGCAGAATTGCAGAGGCATTATTATTCTTTAAAGAGGAAATATATAACAGTGAAAGTTTTATATTACCGCTGACAAGAAAAGAACTCGGTAATTATACAGACACTGCAAGAGAATGTGTAAGCAGGATATTATCTGAATTTGACAAAGACAGAATAATTAAAGTAGCCGGGCGAAAAATTAAAATTATTAACAGTGGGGCTTTAGAGTTAATAAAAAAAACCGGCTGATTAACCGGTTTTTTTATCAGCAACCGCCTTCTTCTTCTTTTTGCGGCTTTTTCCTGATAACCGGGACAGAGACTGCTTCCTCCTCCGTACCGTTGTCTGAAATCCCTTCTGTTTTTAAACTCGGCAGCTCTCCCTGAACTAACGGGAAACTTTTAATCTCTTCAGGCGTAAACGCATGTCCTATCTTCAAACTCGAAAGTTTTGAGTGCATAAAAGAGTTTGCTCCGTAAGCCAAAGAATATGCATCATAGCCGAGTATTTGAAGATATGCGGCAACAAAGTCTGCATGCTGCCCGGTATAGCAATATACCACTATTTTTTTATCTGCGGGCAATGTCAGAAGTTCCGTTTCGTAAGTTAAACTTTGTTTCGGAGTATATTGAACCGCTCCGGGAAAATGTCCTTTCCTGTAATTATATTCGGGCCAATAGTTTATGATATAAAAATCGGATGGGTTTTCCGAAATTTTATCAATACTCACGGTTATTTTCGACCTTTTAAGAACAGAATCTGCTCTTGCTTCTAAAATATCATATCCGAGAACTTTACCTGTTTTTATTTCCGGTAATTTTGTTTTAGGCAATTTCGGATTTTCGACAGTTTCCAACTTTGAAGCATATTTATCGGAAATTCCTTTGAGCCATTTCTTTTCTGCCGTTTTTTTATCCCAAGAACTCATCCCCCACTTCATTGAATATACATTTGCATACCCTAATAAACGAAGAACCATTGCAGAAAAAGCAGCTCTGTTACCGGAATAGCATACGGTAACAATTTTATCATACGTTCCTGCTGCAACATTTTTTTTCATATACGAAATTAAGTCTTCCGTATTAACATTAACAGCACCGTCAATGTGTCCGTTAACGTAATCATCGTGCCTTCGAAGGTCTATAATAAGATATCGTTTTAGGTTTGCTTTAACGTCTTCTGCAGAAATAAGAGTCGGTATTTTTTTGCTGTTAATAAAATTTCCGGATTGCTCCAAAAACTTAACTAACGCTTGGTTCTCTTCAAAATTTTCCGGTTTTACTTCAACAACAAGTTTATTTTTAGGTTTATCCGATGAACAACCTGTGTTAAATAATATTATCGAAACTGTTAATACCGACAATATATATACGAACTTCTTCATTTTTCTGATTTTTTACTTTATGAACTTATATAATTTCCGATTAATTTTATCAGCAACCTCCCTCTTCTTCTTTTACGGCTTTTTTCTTAACAATAACCGGAGTCGGAACGTCAGCTTCCGATGATTTTGTTGCTGCCGATCCGCCGGCTGTTTTGTTTATAACTTCTTTATATTTATATTTTGCTTTTTCGGCGGAATAATCGCCGAGCATAGGAGAGTATTCATCAATTATATGTTTTTTTACATAGTCATATCCGCCTGCTAATACATAATTATTTTTATATCCGATTTGAGTCAGTATCATCCATGGACCGCAAGCACCGCATTGGTCAGAATAATACAAAACATTTATTTTTTTATCCTGATTTACTATATCACGGTATTCATCATCCAATATTTTTGACAAAGGAATGTTTACGGCTCCGGGCAAGTGTCCTGCCTGATAATCATGGGCAGACCTCAAATCTATAAACCTGTACAAAGAGTCATTGTTGTGGTATATGTCAAAAAATTTGTCGAACCTGATGATATAATCGTGCTGAAGGGTTTTGTAAAGAATCTCATCAGTACTCATTCTGTAATGATGCTTAGGTTTTTCTGCTGTTATTAAACCGAGGATTACTATTAAAACAAAAGCTCCGCCGATTATCGGCAACTTATTTGATATTTTTTTATGTGCAAAATTTTCCATTTTTCTGTATTTGTTAGTTTAACAACCGCCTTCCTCTTCATTACCGGAAGCTTTTTTCTTTATTACCGGAACCGAAACATTATCTTCTGCTGCCGGAGCAGCAACCGTTCCTCCTCCGAAATACATACTTGCTGCTTTCCTGAATTTAT
>JALSMF010000201.1 GCA_026987795.1 Bacteroidales bacterium | reverse complement strand
TTTCCGGATAATCCATGGGAACAATTGTGGGGAGCGGTTATGGCTGTTTTTGACAGTTGGAATACCGACAGAGCCATTTATTACAGAAAAATGAATAAAATACCTGAAGAGTGGGGGACGGCAGTAAATGTACAAGCGATGGTATTCGGTAATATGGGAGAAAACTCTGCAACAGGTGTTGCTTTTACGAGAGATGCCGGAACCGGTGAAAATATTTTTAACGGCGAATATTTAATCAATGCACAAGGCGAAGATGTTGTTGCCGGAGTAAGAACTCCCCAGCAAATTACTCTGGAAGGATCAAAAAGATGGGCTGAACTTGCGAAAGTATCAGAAGAAGAAAGAGCATCGAAATATCCGTCATTAGAAGAGAGAATGCCTGAGCAATATAAAGAACTTAATGAGATACAAGACAAACTCGAGAAGCATTACAAAGATATGCAAGACCTTGAGTTTACTATTCAAGACGGTAAGCTTTGGCTGCTCCAAACCCGTAACGGAAAACGAACAGGTGCAGCAATGGTAAAAATTGCCGTAGATATGCTCAATGAAGGTATGATTGACGAGAAAACAGCAATTATGCGTCAAGAACCCGAAAAATTGGACGAACTTCTTCATCCCGTTTTCGAAAAAGAAGCAATAGCAGGTGCAAATGTCGTAGCTAAAGGTTTACCTGCATCACCGGGTGCGGCTACCGGGCAGATTGTTTTCTTTGCAGACGAAGCCGATAAATATGAAAACAGTATTTTAGTTCGAATTGAAACATCTCCCGAAGACCTTGAAGGAATGAATGTTGCAAAAGGAATTTTAACAGAGAGAGGAGGAATGACATCTCATGCTGCAGTTGTAGCAAGAGGTATGGGTAAATGCTGTGTTTCCGGTGCAGGCGAAATAAAAATAGACTATAAACAAAGAACCTTAACAACCGGCGGTATCACTTTTAAAGAAGGGGACTGGATTTCTCTTAACGGATCTACGGGCGAAGTTTATGAAGGAAAAACAGCAACGATAGATCCTGAAGTAGGCGGAGATTTTGCCGCATTAATGGAGCTTGCAGATAAATATGCACGTATGTATGTCAGAACAAATGCCGATACACCTAAAGATTCTGCCGTAGCACGTAACTTCGGAGCAAAAGGTATCGGTCTTACAAGAACCGAGCATATGTTCTTTGAAGGAGAAAAAATTATCGCAATGCGTGAAATGATTCTTGCCGAAGATGAAGAAGGAAGAAGAAAAGCCCTTGAAAAACTGTTACCTATTCAAAGAAAAGATTTTGAAGGTATTTTTGAAGCAATGCAGGATTTACCTGTTACCGTTCGTTTACTTGACCCGCCTTTACATGAATTTGTTCCTCACGACGAAAAAGGACAAAAAGAGATGGCAGACGTTATGGGTGTAAGTGTTGATGTCATTAAACAAAAAGTTGAAGATTTAAAAGAAGTTAACCCTATGCTCGGGCACAGAGGTTGTCGTTTAGGAAATACATATCCGGAAATTACGGAAATGCAAACCAGAGCTATTATTGAAGCAGCTCTTAACTTAAAAGAAAAAGGAATAAAAGCTCATCCTGAAATTATGATTCCTTTAACAGGAACTTTGGCTGAAATGAAAATGCAGGAAGAGATAGTCAGAAAAACTGTTAAAAAAATATTTGAAGAAAGAAACGATTCGATAGATTATCTTGTAGGCACAATGATTGAGATTCCTCGTGCGGCACTTACAGCTGATGAAATTGCAGAATCTGCAGAATTCTTTTCTTTCGGAACCAATGATTTAACACAGATGACTTTCGGGTATTCCCGTGATGATGCAGGCAAATTTTTACCGATTTATATTGAAAAAGGTCTGTTAAAGCACGACCCGTTTGAAGTTTTAGACCAAACAGGTGTAGGTCAACTGGTTGAAACAGCAGTTAAAAAAGGTCGTCAAACACGTCCGGACATTAAACTCGGTATTTGCGGCGAACACGGCGGCGAGCCTTCATCCGTTGAGTTTTGTCACAGAACAGGGCTTGATTATGTAAGTTGTTCTCCTTATCGTGTGCCGATTGCAAGACTTGCAGCAGCACAAGCGGCAATAAAAGAAACTTTATAATTAACGGAAGTCTCAGTAAAATTAAAAAGACAGGTCATATCGGCTTGTCTTTTTTTATGATTGATTTTTTTTAAGAAATGAAAAGAAAATTGTTATTTTTGTTTCAGGCAATTAAGATAAATGAAAAAATATTTCAGGAAAGTTGTTTGTTTTTAAAAAATTATCATACCTTTGTTTTTTTTAATACTTATTTTTACAATACAATGAAAAAAGGAACAGTAAAATTTTTTAATGACTCCAAAGGTTTTGGTTTCATTATTGACGAAGAATCAAAAAGTGAATACTTCGTACACGTATCAGGTTTAGTTGACGAAATTCGTGAAGGCGATGACGTTGAATTTGAATTAACCGAAGGAAGAAAAGGTTTAAATGCAATAAATGTAAAAGTACTTTAATATTTATTACTTAACTTTTTTGAAAACAGCCCGCCGTATTTCGGCGGGTTTTTTCTTGTCTTAAAAAACGGATTAACGCCGTATAAATTCTTTGATATCAAAGAAATAATTTTTCACTGTTCTCTGTGTTATTATCAAAAAAAACGCTTTTTTTATAAAAAATATATCATTAATTAGGTTAAAAAAAGTATATTACAGGTTTTTAACTCATTTAATTTAATATTATGAAACATTTAAAAATGCTCGGATTTTTTGTAATTTATTCTCTGTTTTTATTTTCAGGTTGCGAATCAGTTGACGGTGCACAGAAAGCAGCTGACAGTTTTTTTGAAGCCTATAATAATGTTGATGAAAAAAAGATGGATAATATTTTAGATGAAGAATCTGTTATTGATGCCGGTATTAAAAATGACTTTTACGATGTTTTTTCAGAACATCAAAAAGCATTCGGGAAAATTACAAACTATGAAAGGTACGGCTTCTCAACGAAATCTGATGACGGACTTACTACCGTAACTTTAAAATTTAAGTGCGAAACAGAGCAGGGTACAACCGTTTATGAGAAATTAAAATTTGTAAAAAGAGGGGATGAATACAAGGTTTATGAATATGTCTTTAATACGGTACAATCAAAAATAGACGAAGAATAGACAAAGAAAAACGGGAGATATTAAAAAGACAAAAACAGTGATAATTTAAAAAACTCTCTCCTGTTTTTTTAAAAAAAGTATTAATATTGCAGAAACTTATAAATTAAAAAAGATATGAAAAAAATAATACTTATCGTTTTGATATTTGCAAATGTAAATATTTATGCCCAAAAAGATTCTAAGAAGACGTATTATTATTACAATCAAAAATTCGGAGAACAATACGGAGTTAATCTGACAGCAAAAAACATTGTTTCTACGACGGAGTATGCTAAATTAGGGCTTGAAATCATTAATGATACCGAAGACTTTCTGTTGTTTGAAAAAGATAAGTGCAAATTTGTTGTTGACGGAAATTCCTATTTTCCGAGAAAAAAGAAAAAAGGTGATATAATTTTTCCGAATTCAAAAAGAGTTATTACGGTAAAATCTGCCGGTGAAACAAATTACTTAACAGAAGACATCGATTTTAAGCCGGGCGGGTTTTATACATTCTCTGCTGAAGGAAAAGTTGTTGAGACGGAGCCTTTTCACTTGCCTCCGAACAGAAACGAAATTAATAACGGCATATTTAAAATAAATATGCTGAAATTAAAAAAACAAACAGATGAAACAGTTGTGCAGTTTCGTTGCACTTATACAGGAGACAAAATCGGACTTATAAAACCCTCAAACTGTGTTCTCAGAACAGAAAACGGGAAAGAATGGGCTACGGTAAATTCTAAAGAAAAAATTAAAGTTCTGCAAAAGAATGATAAAGTTAAATTCACCGTAACTTTTAAAATTCCCGGAAAAATAACTGATATGCAATTTGCTGAGATGGACATTGTTTGGAAAAATACTTTCAGCGAATCTGAATTAAAACAGTTGAATTTTGACATTCAACATTTTAATTTAGACAGTAATAAAACGAAGAATAAATAACTTAAGTTCAGACATATTCCCTGCAGAACAGGTGAATAACGATAACGTTGCAAGGTTTATACTTTTTTGTTTTCAGCATTTTTTTAGTTTTTTCAGCATTTTTGTTATATATTTACAGTAAATTTAAACGCCGAAAATTAAGACATTGACAATCTTCAGGTATATTTTAAAGTTGCTGAAAAAGAATAATGAACTTGCAGACACTGAGCCGCTTCAGCAGTCGCTTATGCTCAGTTTTGTTTTAGTTATCTCAACGTTAACAAGCTTCATTTTTTCACTTGCTCATTTATTTTTTTTTGAAAGGAACATAGGTTTTATGTTGCTTGCTTTTTTTGTAATTTTCACTTTATTTCTGATTCTTTTTAAAGTTACAAATAAATATACCTTGGTTTCTTTTCTCACAATTATTATGATGACAACACTGTTTTCACTGATAATTTTATTGGGAGCCGGAAATAAAACAGGGCTTATGTGGGGACTTACTTTTCCTGTTATAGTTGCATTTACCGCAAAATATCGTAATTATAATATTTGGTCTTTATTGTTTTTATCAATAAATTTAATTATATTTTTTACGCCGAATAATATAAGTTTTTGGGCAAAGTATTCCGATGACGTAATTATGAGATACCTTCTTGCATATATTATAACCTATGCACTTATAGAATTTTATTTAAGATTAAGACAACAAGCAATATACGAAAGAGAGAAGGAACTGATAGAAACAAAACATAAGCTTCTTCAAAAAGATAAATTTATCTCTTCTTTATCTTATGAAATAAGAACGCCTTTGAATAATATTGCCGGTATCATAAACCATCAAAGAGACATAATTAACGAAAATGTTTTGGAGGAAATTGAAATGTCGGTAAGTAATTTAGCAGCAATAATTAATAAAATTTCAGAATATACCGAGGAAACAGTACTGTATATAACAGGAAAAAAAACATCTTACAATATTAACAGCATAATAAGCAGATTAAGTGAATTGTTCCGAACTGATAAATATTCAAAACTTCGCCTTAATCTGTATCTTTCTGATAACGTGCCGGATAAGGTTTACGGAGACAGGATAAGTTTTATGCAGTTACTTATATCTTCTGTTGACTTTTTCTTCAATTATTCAAATGAAAATACATTAAAACTTGATATCGTTTCACAAAAATCGGAAGAAAATAGTGTTATTATTAAAATTTCAGGTAAATACGATAATCTTATATTCCCTCAAAATATTAACACAGACAGGTTTCTTGAAGACATAAAAGATTTAAACATAATTAAAAAAATTTCGGAATCTCTCGGAGGAAGTGTTACTATACTGAGAAATAACAACCTTTTTACTTTATTTTTTACTTTTAATTCTGAGATTTTGCCGGATAAAGACGTTCAGTATAAAACACAGGAAAGCTTGAAAACAGTAAAACATTATACTTCAAAAAAAGTAAAACTTAAAGATGCCAATATTTTGCTGGTAGAAGATGATATAATTAACAGCAAAGTAATGACACTTAATATTAAAAAACATGTTAATAAAATAATAATTGCCGAAAACGGTAAAGAAGCTTTAGATAAGTTTTTTGAAACAAAAGTCGATATTATTTTAATGGATATAAGAATGCCTTTTATGGACGGTTTTAAGACTACTGAAAAAATCAGAAAAGCAGAAATAGGTACAGGCTCACACGTTCCTATTATTGCTGTTACCGCTAATGCATCTTCCGATGTCAAGAAACGTTGTTTCGAAGTTGGGATGAATGATTACACCACAAAACCTACAAATTATAAACTGCTTCTTAAGAAGATGAGAAAACTGCTGGAGGAATAAGTTAAAGATTCACTAATCCTCTGTATTAAAAATAAAAAAAAGAGTTGTTCGGAAAAGGACAACTCTTTTTTTATATCGCATCAAATTTATCGCTCCCAGTATTGCGGTTTTAAGTCATTATTTCTTTGCATCCAGTAATCTTCATTTACTATTTTATTGTCTAAAGTTTTGAGTTTTCTGTCGTAGACCCAAATTACCGGATTGAAAATCAAATCAGTAACCGCAATATTATAAGTTACTTGTCCGTCATCTGTTTTAGGCTGAACAACTTCCGTAATAACCTCAAACCCGTTATGTTCCAATAATCTTTTCAGAAAATTCATTCTGTCCTCAGTAACTCCTTTTTCAACAAAAGTTACTAAAACATCTTCAATTTTTCCGAATTCGTGCTTAATCGGCATACTCATAATCTAAATATTTAAAATGTTAGCTACAGAATTAATATAGTCATAAAACGGACTGTAAAGGCCTAAAAAGAACAATGCTGTAACAACAGCAATTAATCCTGCCCTTGTCATAAAATCACTTTTAAAATAAGGTATCGGGTTTTCGCTTCTGCGAAGAAAAGCAGCACGCACTACCAACAAGTAATAATACAAAGAAATTGTAACATTTACTACGGCAATGAATACAAGTATATAATATCCTTTACTTGCAGCAGCAGTATATAAGAAAAATTTTCCGAAGAATCCGGCAATAGGCGGTATTCCTGCTAATGAGAATAATGCAATCATCATTGTAAGACTCAACATCGGGTTTGTTCTGTAAAGACCGTTGTAATCGTCAATATTTTCTTTACCGCTTGCAAGTGAAACAACCTGAACAACTCCAAAAGCTCCGATATTAGAAAAGATATAAATTGCCATAAAATAGATTACGGTTGAGACTGCTAAATTATCAGCAGATAACATACCCATCATTATAAAACCGGCTTGTGCAACGGATGAAAATGCCAAAAATCTTTTAAGATTTTGTTGTCGTAACGCAAAAAAGTTTCCGATAAACATTGTAAGTATCGAAATTCCGTAAAGCATCGGTATCCATACGTCAATTAATTCTCTCAACGTAACAAATAGTGTTACCATTAAAATGAAAACAGCAGATGCTTTTGATATAACGGACAGATAGTTTGATACAGGCGTCGGGGCACCTTCATAAACGTCTGCAGTCCAAAAATGAAACGGAACCAGAGATATTTTAAAAGCTAAACCTGCAAAAAACATTATTAATCCTGCAACAGAGAGATAAGAATGCCCTATATTTCCGGCTAATTCCGAAAAATATAAACTGCCTCCGTCGGCATATAAAAATGATATTCCGAATAAAAATATACCGGAAGATAATGCTGCCGAGAGTATTAATTTTATACCTGCCTCCGACGATTTTCTGTTGTAGATATCGTAAGCTGCCAGAGCAGCAACCGGTAAAGTAGAAAGTTCCAGGGATATATAAAGCATCAGGAAATTTCGAGATGATATCATAAAAAACATTCCCAGCAGAGAAGCAAAAATCAAAGCATAAAATTCTCCCGTTTTTCCGTGTTTCAAACTTTTTTGATTAATCCAGGAAACAGCTAAAAGTAAAATCAGCAGTACTCCGACATTTAAAATGTTTTTAAAGCCGTAAACTAACGGATTTGTAACAAACATTCCGCCAAAGAGCATACCTGATTTTAAAGGGATAAATCCTATTATCGTATGAATTGCAAATAATCCTATCGCAATATAGTTAACAGATTTTTTATTTTTATCGGGAACGAAAATATCTGCTAAAATCAAAATTAATATGACAATCGTCAATACTAATTCGTGTCTCATTAACAACATACTGTCTAAATTCATATCTTAAAAAGATTTATATTGTTTTAAAGTAATTTTTCTATAAACGGGGTTATACTGTCTGAAATAATACCTCCCCACCAAAAAGGCAATATTCCTATTAAAGTTATAAACAGAACAAGAATAAACGTTCCTGCTTTTTCATACCAGGTAATTCGCGGGAGATTTTTAAATTCGG
Source organism: Bacteroidales bacterium (assembly GCA_026987795.1). Lineage (GTDB taxonomy): Bacteria > Bacteroidota > Bacteroidia > Bacteroidales > JAADGE01 > JAADGE01. The sequence goes on along the minus strand of JALSMF010000201.1, from coordinate 9,654 downwards.
GCGTTGTCGGTCCCATAAGCATCATACCTACGACACGCAGAATATAAACTGCCGTTACAACAATAGATGAAACTGCAAGTATTGTAATTACTCTGTGAAATGTATCGGCATGCTGAAATGCTCCTACAAAAATATTCATTTCGGCAACAAAACCGGAAAAGCCGGGTAAGCCGAGGTTTGCCATCCCTGCAATAACATAAATTGCACCTGCAACAGGAATTACATTTAATAAACCGCTCATTTTAGTAACAATTCTTGTATGTGTTCTTCCGTAAATAATACCTATCATTGCAAAGAAAAGTGCCGTAATAAATCCGTGAGATAATGACTGTAACATTGCTCCTTTCCATGAAATCTCATTCATCATCAACAGTGCTAATAACACTAATCCTAAATGACTTACAGAGGAGTAAGCGTTTATATATTTTAAATCTTTCTGTTTTATTGCTGCCAAAGCTCCGTATAAAACTCCTATTACTGCGAGTACCATAAAGAAATTAGCCCAATAATGAGCTCCTGCCGGCATAACATACATTGCTACTCTGAAAATACCGTATCCGCCGAGTTTCATTAATACGCCCGCATGAAGCATTGAAACAGCCGTAGGTGCCGAAGCATGACCGTCGGGAGACCAAGTGTGAAACGGGAATAGCGCTCCTATAACTGCAAAACCTATGAAAAGAAACGGAAAGAATAATTTTTGAGCCGATTCGGGAATATTAACATTGGCTATTTCAAAAATATTAAAAGTAAGTGCTCCGCCGTCAGCATTTGAGTTAAAATAAACTCCTAAGATTCCTACCAAAAGCAAAGCAGACGCACCCATAAGCATTAATGTAAGTTTCATAGCCGCATACTCTCTCGGTCCGCTGCCCCAGATACCTATCAATAAATACATCGGAATTACGGCTATTTCATAAAAAACAAACATCGTAAATAAATCAACTGATATAAAGAATCCGAAAACTCCTGATGCTAAAATTATGAGCGATATAAAAAACTCCTTAGGCAAATCATCAACTTTCCAAGATATAAAAACTCCCGTAAGTACAATAATTGAAGTAAGAAGTATCATTAATACGGAAATTCCGTCAACACCTATTGCATAATGAATGTTAAGCGGAGCAAACCACATAACGTCTTTAGTAAAAACCATTATATCCGTATTTCCGGATGCTCTTTCCTGCAAATATTGATAAATGAGGTTGAAAGACATTAAGGTTTGGATTATAAAACCGACCAAAGCAACAACTCTGTATTGTTTTATTCCTTTTGCAAATACCAATGCCGCAACCGTCAGAACCGGGACTATTACAAATAATGTTAAAATATCCATTGTAAATTCTTTATCAGTTTTAATTTAAAAATAACCAAGCAATCATAATCAACATTAACACACCGGAAATAAAAAACATAGCATAATCCTGAACTCTTCCTGACTGTAATCCCTTTAGTTTAGAACTTATCCAAACAGTTCCGTTACCTATTCCGTTCATTGTTCCGTCAACAATATGCCTGTCAAACCAAGCAAAAGGTGCCGATATGTATTTGAAAATTATAGTTTTAGTTATAAAAAAGTAGATTTCATCAATATAAAATTTATTAAATGTCCATTTATGAACTCTCCCGAAAGCGTAAACAAATCGTGTTGCCAAATCATTTTCTTTTTTGTAGAACAGAACGGCAAGAAGTATTCCTATAACACCTATACCTATTGATGCACCTGCAATATTCCAGTCTATGTGAGAATGAAAAGGTGTATTATCAGGAGAAACAATCTCACTAAACGGAATAAATCCTGAGCCTATAGTCATTATTGCTAAAATAATAAGAGGCAATGTCATTGAGAAAGGAGCCTCGTGCGGTTTATGTTTATAATCCGGATTATTCCACCAAAAAATTCTGAAATAAAGTCTGAACATATAAAATGCCGTCATGCCTGCAACTATAAATCCTATTATAAATACAGGCATATTATGCTCAAAAGCTGCCAAAAGAATTTCGTCTTTACTGAAAAATCCTGCTAAAGGCGGAATACCGGAGATTGCCAATGCCGCAATCAAAAATGTTATGTTAGTAACAGGCATATACTTTCTCAAACCGCCCATATCCTGCATATAATTGCTGTGAACGGCATGAATTATAGCTCCTGCACCCAAGAAAAGAAGAGCCTTAAACATAGCGTGTGTAAACAGGTGGAACATAGCAGCCGTGAAACCTACGCCTTCATGTCCTCCGTAACCTGATACCCCGAGAGCCAACATCATATATCCTATTTGCGACATAGTAGAAAATGCTAAAACACGCTTTATGTCATTTTGCGTAATAGCAATAATTGCTGCAAAAAGTGTTGTAAATGCACCTACCCACGCAACGACATGCAATGCAAATCCGTCATCGAAGAAATAAAACATAGGGAACATTCTGGCAACAAGAAATACTCCGGCAACGACCATAGTTGCTGCATGAATCAATGCAGAAACCGGTGTAGGGCCTTCCATAGCATCAGGTAACCAAATGTGTAAAGGGAACATTGCCGATTTTCCCGCACCTCCTATGAATATTAGAATTAAAGCCCAGGTCATTACGGACAGTCCCATAAAAATACTTGACTGCACTTTAAGAGTATTAATGAAATCTAAATTGCTGAGTATTTTAAAGTCAAATGTTTCTGCAAAATAAGATACGGCTAAAATACCTACAAGGAAAAAGAAATCTGCAAAGCGTGTTACGATAAAAGCTTTCTTTGCCGCTAAAACTGCCGACGGCTTTTCAAAATAGTAACCTATCAGCAAATATGATGAAACACCTACCATTTCCCAAAAGATGTATATTTGGAAAAGGTTTGTTGATAATACCAAGCCCAGCATAGAGAAAGTAAATAATGAGAGGTAGGCGTAAAATCTGGTAAATCCCGGTTCTTTTTTCATATATCCGATGCTGTAAAAATGCACCATAAGAGAGATTAGGGGAACTACTATAAGCATTACGGCAGATATAGGATCCAGAAGTATTCCCATATCAATATGAAGAGTTTCCGTAAAATTTATCCAAACCGTATTATACGCATAAATTTTTTGATATACTCCGTCAACTTTTCCGTAATCGAAAAAATATTTATATGCCGTATAAAAGGATATGAGTGCGGTTGTAAGCAGCCCCAATGTTCCCAAATATCCTGAAACAGGTTCTTTTATCCTTTTATAGTTAAGTCCCAAAATAAGGAACATAAATAAGGGTATTAACGGTATTAAAACTGTATAAGTTAAATCCATTTTTATTTAAAATTTCATTGTTTCCAAATCGTCTGTTTTTAAACTCATAATCAGTCTGTACAGATTAATTATGATAGCTAATGCTAATGCTGTTTCGGCGGCGGCAACAGCGATTATAAAAATTGAAAAAACAGCACCGCCTAATGCTTCCGGGAAAAGGTATTTATTAATAATTACAAAGTTTAGTGCGGCAGAGTTTAAAATTAACTCTACGGACATCAACATAGCAATTAAATTTTTTCTGGTAGCAAACCCGTAAACACCTATAAAAAATATAATTGTGCTGAGGGTTAATATTTCATAAATACTGACACCTAAAATCATAATTCGGTTATTTTTGTTCGTTACTTTTTTGCGGTTTGTTTGTTTTTGCAATAACTATTGCTCCTACCATAGCAGCTAACAGTAAAATACTGATTACCTCGAAGGGTAAAATATATCCTTTATCTCCGTAATTTAAAAAAGCTAATCCTATATCTTCTATGCTTGTTTCTTTTGCCTGACTTTCGGCAATATTTACAAAATTGTGCGACCAAACGGCAATAAGAGTTAAAACTATTCCTGCTAAACTTATTCCTCCCGCCAGTAATTTCCTCCAAAAAGGTGTAGGAGGTAAGGGGGTGTTTATTTTTTCTACCAACATAACGGAATTAACATAGAGAACTATAATGCCGCCGGCGTAAACAGTAAGTTGTACCGCTCCGAGAAAGAAAAATTCTATCATAAAGTAAATACCTGCCATACCTATAAGAACAAAAAGCAAGTATATAATTGATCTCATAATATTACGATTACTTACTGCCATAACGGCAAAAATAATCATAAGAACTGCTATAATGTAAAAGATAATTCTTTCCATTTTTTATCCTTTTATTCCGCTCATTAATTTTGAGCCGGGTTTGTTTAAAACTTTTGTTAACTTACTTCTGTCGTATTGAACATGATGAAAATTCTGTCCCCATTCCAAAGCATCCTGCGGGCAGGCTTCGATACATAATCCGCACATAGTACACATTTCAAGATGATATATGTGTTTTACTAAATATCTCTTATTTTTCCCTGTTTCGGGGTCCGGCTTTTTGTCGCCGAAAACCTCCAGCGAACCGTTAGGACATGCCGATACGCAAAGTGTACAGGCATCGCACTTATGTTCATTGTTTTCGTTGTGGTAAAGTGTGATTTCTCCTCTGAAACGATCAAACATTTTCAGAGTATCGATATTATCGGGATATTGCTGGGTAATAACGTATTTTCTTGTAAAAAGATTAACAAAAAAATACTTGCCCGTTATTCGCATTCCGGTAAGAAGTGTTTTTGTTCCGTTAATTATATCTGAAAAATAACTCATAATTTTATGTTAAAGGGTTAAACCTAACCAAACCATCAATGCCATTAAAACAATGTTAACCATATTTATAGGAAGCAGATATTTCCATTCTAATGTCAAAAGCTGGTCAATTCTGAATCTCGGGAAAGTCCATCTGAACCACATAAAAAGGAAAATAACTCCAATGACTTTTATTGTAAACCAAAATAACCCGGCAAACGGAATAGCATCGGTAATTCCGAAAGGCGATAACCAGCCTCCGAAGAATAAAACCACGGCTATTGATGCGATTATAAACATATTCACAAACTCAGCCAAGAAATAATATGCGAAATTCATACCTGAATACTCTGTGTGAAAGCCGGCACCGAGTTCTGATTCTGCTTCTACCAAATCAAAAGGAACCCTGTTTGATTCAGCCGTTCCTGCAATCATAAATATCATAAATGCTATGACGGCGGGAATATGTCCTTGAAATATAAACCATCCGTCTTTTTGAAGTTCGATTATTTCGGATATTTGCAAAGTTCCTGCAAGAACAACCATTGTAACAATTGCCATTCCTACGGAAAGTTCATAACTTATCATTTGAATACCGGTACGCATACCTCCTATAAGAGAGTATTTATTGTTACTTGCCCAGCCTGCAAGAAAAATTCCGATTACACCTATTGATGATACCGAGGTTAAGAAAAACAGACCTATGTTAATATCAAAAGCTTGAATTTCTTGCGAGAACGGAATTAACGCCAGTGACATCAATGCTGTGGTAATAACAAAATAAGGTGCTATTCGGTATAACTGACTGTCGGCTTTTACGGTTCCCGTCAATTCTTTTGAAACTAGTTTAAGAGCATCGGCAATTGTTTGAAATAATCCGAAAGGTCCGACTCTGTTCGGTCCGAGACGTAATTGGAAAAATCCTGCAACTCGTCTTTCAAGCCAAACGAGCAAGAGTCCGAGTATTGCAAAAATACCTAGATAAGCAGCGGCAATTAGTATAAGTTCGGTAATATGCGTTGCTTCTTCGGACATATATTCGAGCAGCAAATTATGAATATCGGTAAAAATATTTAAAACCATAGTTTGATAATTTTATCTGTCAATATCAGGAACAACAATATCAATAGTTGATAATACGGCAACTAAGTCGGCAATTTTTAATCCTTGTGTCATTTTATTCAGAGCCGTAAGGTTTGCAAAACCGGGAGAGCGGAATTTTACTCTGTAAGGAAATTTCTGTCCGGTACTTTTTACAAAGATACCGAAATCTCCTCTTGCGGCTTCTACTCTTTGCAAATAATCACCTTCCGGAAGTTTTATAACAGCTTTTGTTTTTACTCTGTATTCCCCTTCAGGAATTTTATCAACTAATTGCTCTAAAATAGAAAGAGATTGCCACATTTCTTGAATTCTTACCTTATAGCGGGCATAAGAATCTCCCTCTGTAAAAATTGCTTCTTCAAAATCGACTCTGTCGTATGCACTGTAAGGGTGTATTTTTCGAATATCGCAAGAAATGCCGGATCCTCTTGCCGTTGGTCCGTTAAGTCCGTATGCAACAGCATCTTTTTCGGATATATAGCCGACTCCTTCAATACGTTTTCTGAAAATTACGTTGTTTGTAAGGAGTTTGTCATATTCAGGAAGTTTTTTCTTAAAGTGTTTGATAAATTCTTTTACCCTTTTGACGAAATTTTCGTGCAGGTCATACCTTAAGCCTCCTATTACGTTGTAGTTCATTGTAAGACGAGCACCGCAGGTTTCCTCAAAAATGTCGTTAATCATCTCTCTTTCACGGAAGCCGTACATAAAAGTTGTTAACGCACCTATGTCCATTCCCATAACTCCCCACCAAAGAACGTGTGATGAGATACGAGTAAGTTCATCCATCATGGTTCTGATAACCTTAATTCTGTCAGACACTTCAATGTTCAGTGCTTTTTCAACTAAAAGGCATACAGCCTCGTTGTTCATATGAGACGAAAGATAGTCTAACCTGTCGGTTAAATGAATAATTTGTTTATAGGTGTTCCGTTCGCACATTTTCTCAATTGAGCGATGGATAAAACCTAAATCCATGTCAACATTTCTGATTATTTCTCCGTCAAGTTTCAGCAACAACCTCAGAACTCCGTGCGTTGCAGGGTGTTGCGGACCCATATTGAGAAAATACTCCTGTGTTTTAAGTTGATCTGTTAAGAATTCTTCCATATCTTGTTTATCTTATCAGCATATTAATGTCGGTATAATCTTTTCTCATAGGATAGCCTTTGTCCCAGTCTTCGGGGAGGAAAAGATGTTTTAAATCGGGGTGATTTTTAAATTTTATGCCGAAAAATTCGTGTGCTTCAATTTCATTAAAATAAGCAGCGGGAAATATATCGTGAATTGTATCGATTTCGGCATTTTCTCTTTCTGTTTTTACCGTAATCTGAATTAGTTTTCGGGTTTTAACAGATTCTAAATGATAAATTACTCCTAATTCTTCTCCGAAGTCTACACCTGTCAATGAAAACAAATAATCGAAAGAGAGTTCGCCGTCATCTTTTAATTTTTGCATTAAATCTCTTATCTTATCTTTATTTGCCTCAATTCTTAAAAAATCAGACTCTTCACCGGAGAAAACTAACCCCTCGAATATTTTTTCAATTTTATTTTTAATTTCGGTATTTGTCATAATACAATTATTTATGAAGACCTTCGTCAAAACCGTCAATAGGATTATGTTTTGTGCGATATGCCATGCTTTCGTTTTTTATTTTATTTTGAAGAGCCAGCATTCCGTCAAGTAATGCTTCCGGGCGAGGCGGGCACCCCGGAACGTAAACATCAACAGGGATAATGTGGTCGGCTCCTCTTACAACTGCGTATGAGTTGAAATAGAAGGGGCCGCCGGATACGGCACATGCACCCATTGCAATAACATATTTGGGCTCAGCCATTTGGTCGTATAAACGACGTAAAACAGGAGCCATTTTTGTTGTTATTGTTCCTGCTATAACTATTAAATCTGCTTGGCGGGGAGTCGGTCTTGCTACTTCAAAACCGAATCTTGACCAATCGTGCCTTGCTGCACCTGTTTGCATCATTTCTATTGCACAGCAACTTGTTCCGAAATACAGAGGCCAAAGTGAGTTTTTTCTGCCCCAGTTTATTACACTGTCTAATGTAGTAACAACAATGTTTCCTCCGTTTCCTGCAGGAAGTATCGTTCCCGGGAAATCTTTAAGTTTTGTTTTTTTTACTCCCATCTTAATGCTCTTTTTTTCCATGCGTAAAGTAAGCCTATTCCCAAAATTAAAAGAAATATTGCTATTTCTAAAAGTGCAACGGCTCCTACTTGTTTAAAAACTACTGCCCAAGGTATCAGGAAGATTACTTCTATATCAAATATTAAGAAGATAATTGCAAACAGATAATAACCTACTTTAAATTGTATCCAGGTTTTTCCTATTGTCTGCATACCGCTTTCATACGGTTCTTTTTTTCGTTCATTTTCAGATTTGTATGAAATGAGGTTTGAGAGAAAGTTTGCTATAAGTATAAGAGCAACACCTGCAAGAGGAAAGACTAATAATGCTTCAATTCCCATATTAAAAGTTTAATCGGATTGTTATTATTAATGTCATTGATATTACGGTGCGAAATTAAAAAAAAAATAAAAAAAAAGTCATTTTATTTTCGGCACTTATGAAATGATGTATGTAATATGTTGATTTTATTATATATATATTAATATATGTTATTAAATATAATTTTTAGTTTTATCGAAAAAAAAGACTATAATTTGTAAATAATTGAATTAATATTCATACCTGAGCCTACGGAAGCAAACATAATTAAATCTCCTTTACTTATTTTATGTTCAGGGTATCTGCCTTTTAAAATGTCATCATAAAGTGTAGGAATGGTTGCTACGGAACTGTTTCCTAATTTATTAATGCTCATAGGCATTATTCCTTCAGATATCTCTTTTTGGATTATACCGAAAAGTTTATAAAAGCGTTTTATAATGGCATCGTCCATTTTTTCGTTTGCTTGATGTATTATAACCTTTTTCAGGTCTGTTATTTTGTATCCTGAATTGTCTAATGCGTCTTTCATTGCTTGCGGCACTTTTGTTAAAGCATATTCATAAATTTTTCTGCCGTGCATTTTAATGTATCTTACATTTTGGTCAACGTAAGGATTATTTGATTTTCCCGCAAAAAGATAAAATGCTTCTTCATAAGTATCGGTTCTTACCGAAAAAGATATAAAACCGTTTTTTTCGTTGCTCTCTTGTGCCTCTATGACGGCAGCTCCTGCACCGTCGGCAAAAATCATAGAATCTCTGTCATATTTATCATTAACACGGGAGAGCGTTTCGGCACCTACAATCAGAATACGTTTTGCCATTCCGGAATTTATGTAAGAATGAGCTTGAATAAACGCTTGTACCCATCCGGGACATCCGAATAAAATATCATAGGCTATACAGTTCGGGTTTTTAATTTTAAGATAGTGTTTTACTCTTGATGAGATATTAGGGAGGAGGTCTGATTGAATATTTCCGCTGTGAACATCACCGAAATTATGAGCCAAAATTATATAATCAATTGTTTCTTTGTCAATTCCTGCGTCTTCAATTGCTTTTTCTGCGGCAAAACCGGCAATATCGGAAGTGTTCATATTGCTGTCGGCATATCTTCGTTCTTCAATACCTGTTATGGCATTAAATTTTTTTATAATATCTTCTCCCGTTTCAGGAATAATTTTTTGGTCTTCCGAAAAGAAATCTTGCTTAAGAAAAGCTTCGTTTTTTACAATTTTTTTCGGGGTATAACTTCCGGTTCCCGTAATTACCGTATTCAAATATTTCATTGTCATAATTTTTTCTAACAATCAGCAAAACTGAAATTTTATTTTTTAAAAACAATATAAAATATACTTTTTTAACAATTTTTTAGATTTTAATATAATTTGATTGTTATCATTTTTTACGTATTTAACAGTAATAATGTTATTTTTGCCGTTTTCCGAATTAAAATATATTTAGATAGTAATGAG
>JALSMF010000200.1 GCA_026987795.1 Bacteroidales bacterium | reverse complement strand
TTTTCTCTCTTCATTTTCGGGTGATAAGTTACAGTTTACCAAATCAATAAGTTCGGTTGCGGGAGTTATTTTATTATTTTTAATTTGCTCGTTAAGAAGCTGTCTTTGTGCAGACAGTTTGTTTCTGCCGGCAAGTTTCAGTAAATATTCTGATTTAACGGCATCTGCAATCTCATATAATTTCTTCCGGACACTTTTATAAATTTTTTCGCGCTCAGGATCTTCAACATCTTTAAGGTTATACTCCAAAAAATAACTGTATGTCTCTTTTACGCTCTCAAAAGAAGCCTTCAAATTTTGAGAGTTAAGCTTCTTAATTATTTCCGACAGAGACAAAAAAGCATCTGAAAGTTTATTATCCGTTATAAATTCACAAATTTTTTTATTCTCCGTATATATATTAATATCCATAGATTTCCTGTTATTTCCGAACTATACATACAAAAATAATACAAATAAAACTTAATGACAATTAGTCAGCCGCCAAAACATTTTTTGCTGTGTAAAAAACATAAAATATTAAAATTGCAAAATAATTACTTATATTTGAAGACTGTAAAAATATTTATATAATTATTTGCCGAGCATAATGATAAAAAAAGGACCCGGAAAATTAGTTGATGATTATTTTATAAAAGAAAAAGAATTTAAGTCTGAAACAGAACATTTCAGAGCATGGTCTCTTGTCAGATTTTTATTACTGGGTATACTGTTGTTAGGATTGTTTATGATAAAAACCTATGCAGCAGGAACATATTCGTCTCTTTACGTACAATTTACTTTTCTTATTGTATTTATCGGCTGCTTAGTGCTTGTCAGAAAAGGTATGCATAAAATTGTTGCCGATTTTTTATCTGCATTCCTTATACTTTTTGAAATATCATCGGTATTTTTCAACTATTCCGGTGATATTCCTATGAACTTTATGTACGATGAATTTTACTTATTATTAGTATTCTTAATATTTACACCCTTATTTTCTTCAAGATGGATTATTGTTGTCAACACTATTTTGGTTATGACAGCTTCAATTTCGGCTTTTATTTTGAAAAAAGATGCATTCCCGCCGGAAATTACAGAATCGGCAGCAGTAGGTTTGGGTGTTTTCATTCTTTCGGTAATAATAGTTTTTATTTTCAGCTATGTTTATACAGACTTTATACAACGAGCAATAGCAGAACTGCACCGAAAAATTGTCAGTGAAGAACAAAAAAATAAAGAGTTATCCGAAAGAGCACAAATAATTCACCTGCAAAACGAACAGATTAAATTATCAAAAGAAAAAGCAGAAGAAAGCAATCGTTTAAAATCGGCTTTTCTGTCTAATATGTCTCACGAAATAAGAACTCCGATGAATGCCGTCCTCGGATTTACCGAAATATTAAAAACTACAGAACTAAGCAGCAAGCAAAAAGAATATATACAAATAATTGAAAACAGCGGAAAACATCTTTTGAATTTAATTAATGACATTATTGATATTTCAAAATTAGAATCAAACCAGATAAAGTGTGAAGAATCAAAATGCAATATAAATTATCTCTTAAATGAACTGAAAGATTTTTTTACGCTTAACCTCATAAAAGAAAATAAGGAAAATATAAAAATAATTGTAAATAAAGGCTTTAATGACGGACAAGATATTATACTTACCGATGCGATGAGACTGAGACAAATCTTAATAAACCTCATAGGAAATGCTGTTAAATTTACGGATAAAGGACAAATTGAAGTATCATATGTGCTGAATAAAGATTCAATGCTGGAATTTTCAGTTAAAGATTCCGGTATAGGAATACCAAAGTCTCAGCTAAACAATATTTTTGAACGATTCATACAAGCAAACGAATCTACGGAAAAAAAATACGGAGGAACCGGTTTAGGATTGGCTATTGCAAAAGTATGCACAAATTTACTCAACGGAGATATTAGAGTAAAATCCGAAGTAGGAAAAGGTTCTGAGTTTATATTCACAATACCCTATAAACCTGTAATTTAAAATGCAAAATTAAATACTCAAACTATTTAACTTAATACAATGGATTATAAAAATATTCTTACGGAAATTAAAGACGGTATTTTATATGTAACCCTTAACCGTCCGAAACAGTTAAATGCTCTTAACAAAGCTGTATTCTCAGAATTTGAGGCAATCTTAAACGATGCTGAAAATAACGATGAAATAAAAGGGCTCATAATAACAGGAAGCGGAGAAAAAGCATTCGCGGCAGGAGCCGATATAAAAGAATTTGCACATTTTACTGTAGAGCAAGGCAAAGAGCTGTCAGCTGACGGACAGCGAATATTCAAAAAAGCAGAAATATTTAAAAAACCGATTATTGCTGCCGTAAACGGCTTTGCTCTCGGAGGAGGTTTAGAACTGGCAATGGCTTGTCACATACGTATTGCGTCCGACAATGCACATTTCGGTCAGCCGGAAGTAAGCCTGGGCGTTACTCCAGGATATGCGGGAACCCAACGCCTTACACAACTTATAGGCAAAGGCAAAGCTCTGGAACTGCTTATGACGGGTGCTATGATAAAAGCCGATGAAGCTTTAAAATTAGGTTTGGTAAATTACGTCGTTCCGCAAAAAGAACTGGTTTCCAAATCCGAAGATATTATGAAAACAATATTACAGCAGTCTCCTGTGGCAGTAGCAGGTGTTATTCGCTGTGTTGATGCTTTTTTTACCGACGGTGTTGACGGTTTTAAAACAGAAG
>JALSMF010000199.1 GCA_026987795.1 Bacteroidales bacterium | reverse complement strand
CCATATCTTTTTCAGTATCTTCTCTCAAATCTGAATTTATGAAACGTTCCAAAATCTCTTCATTTGTTCTGTTTTCCAGTGCAAAAGGGTATAAATCATTGTCTTCCATAAAATTGTCGAAAATTTCAGTGGAAATAACAACGGTTGCCGGTATTTTAATTATGATACCTTTAAACCTGTCTAATTCCGGATGCTTGTTTATGAGAGAATCAAGGAAAGCCAAACCCCTTGCTTTACCTCCGAGGGAGCCTTTTCCTATTCTTGAAAAAATTAAAGAATCGTCAAAATGTTCTCGGTCAAATTCGGCAATTACACCTCTTGACTGAGATTTTCTGAAGTTAGAAATATTTACGTGTATAAATTCTCTTATTTTGTCTAAATCTCCTGAAAAATCTTGCTCTGTTAACCCTGCAAAGAAATCTGCAAGTGAAAATAATGCCCTTGCGTACAGCCATTTAGATATGTGATTTCTGTTTATGTGATACTTCAGGCTTTCATAGGGAATCTTTTTTATGCTTTCCTGAACTTCTTTCAGGTTATTTGCTTTTCGTATAACCTCCTTAGTTTCCGGATTTATGAATTGAAATGCTCCGAATGCAAAATATAAGTTCATAAATTTTTTCAGCTCTTGTGCTAAATTTTCGGAATATTTATGTATAAACCCAACCTTTATTTCCTTAGCTCTGATTTTATTATTAATATTAGATGACTGAAGGAGAAGCGGCAAATACTTACTGTCTTTTTTTACTTTTGATAAAAATCGTATTCCGGCATCGGGATCTATTTTTCCGTTACGCGGAAATTTTGTATCGGAAATAATTCCGAGAATATTTTTTTTATATTTACCGTATAATTCAACAGCTTCTTCGTAGTTTTTTGCTAAAAGAATTTTCGGACGTCCGCGCATTCTCCTCATTTGCTGATGTTCATTTAACCCTTCTTTCATAAATTTTTTAGACTGAACTAATAAAATTTTATACATATTGGTTAAATACCCGGAATAATATCTTACAGAGTCTTCAACAAGAAGTATTACCTGAACACCGGCTTTTATGTCTCTGTCGACATTCATTTTATCTTCAAGTAATTTAATGATTGCAAGTAATATATCCGCACTTCCCAGCCAACTGAAAACATAGTTTATTCCACTTAGGTCTTCGTGTCTCAGCATTAAAGAAACTTCTCTTGAAAACGGAGTAAGAACAACAACCGGTTTTCCCGGATATTTGCGTTTTACCTCTTTTGCGAATTCAAAAGCATCAAATTTTTGCCCTACATTAAGCATTGTTATAACCAAATCAATATAATTTTTTTGCATTTTTCGTAAGGCTTGCTCTGCTGTATCGGCATGCATAATACTTGGGGGATATCTTAGGTTCAGAGACACGTATTCATTAAAAATTTGCTCTTCAATTCTTCCGTCTTCTTCCAAAGTAAAAGAATCGTATTCACTGCAAACAATTAAAACTCTGTGCACTCTTTGTTGCATCAAACTGTCAAAAGGAGTTTCTGAGAAGCGTATAAGTTGTTCTTGCATTAATACTGTTTTTAGCGATAAATCTAAATAAAAAAAGGCGGAACTAAAAATTCCGCCTTTAACAACTAACCTAAAACTTACTATGAAAAAAACACTTTATGAGTATTAAACTCCAGACAAATTTATGCTAAAAAAAATTAATATGAAAATAAAAAGAGATAATTTTTCCAAAGAGAATCATCGAGTTTTGTAACAGTCATATACACAGCAACATATAACTTGTGAAAACTTATGTGTTTTTTGACAGAAATACGTTTAAATGTGATAAGATGATAGTTTTAAGCGGTGAAGTGTGCTAATTTTGTGGTAAAAATGTAATGAGCAGGCTTTTTTAAAAAATTGGTTTTGATTTTATATAGTCTTATCTTTGCTGATGTAATTTTTAAGGGATAAATATGAAAGCTGCATACTTTCTTTTTATTGTCATATCCGTGCTTGTCTTAACTGACTGTAAAGAGTCCGAAAAATATAAGACTGATAAATCCGGACTTCAATATAAATTTATACACCGAGATACAGAAGAAAAGAAAATACAGACAGGCAATATATTAGCATTAAAACTAAAATACTATAATCGAAAAGATTCATTGCTTTTTAATTCTGAAGAACTCCCGGCAGATTTCAGAGTGAAAGTAACTGATGCCGACAAAGACGGGTTAATTCAAAATGCTTTGAAAATGATGTGTGTAGGAGACAGTGCCTCTTTTTTAATACGGGCAGATAATTTTTTTAAGAAAACAAAAAAAGATAGTGTTCCCGGTTTTATTTCGCCCGAAGACTTTTTACGTTTTGAAATAAAGGTTGTCGGTATTGTATCTGAAGAACAGATAAATAAGGAATATAAACAATTTTTAATTAAAAAAGAACTTGAAGAAAGACAAATTCTCAATGAATATCTTTCGGCTGAAAACATAAAAGAAAAACCGACAAGTTCCGGAATTTATATTATAAAACTGAAAAAAGGCAACGGCAAAAAAGCTGCAAAAGGAAATAAGGTAACCATAAACTTTACGGGAAAATATATTAACGGAAAAGTTTTTGACTCTTCGATAGATAAAGGCATCCCGCTGACCTTTGTTTTAGGGGGTAAATTTGTTATTCCGGCATGGAACGAAGCTATTCAAACAATGAGAGAGGGCGATAAAATAAAACTTATTGCTCCGTCAAAAACAGCGTACGGAAAAAAAGGACTAAAAGGCTATGTTCCGCCTTTTACAACACTTGTGTACGAAATTAAATTATTAAAAGTTAATTAACCAAACCGACCGTCATTAAAATATAAAATAAACATGGAAAATACAGAAAAAGACAGGCTTATAACAGAGAAAAACAGGTTATTTACTTTTATATGGTTGTTTTTAAACGTTGAGTTAGCCGTATTTCTGGGAGTTGCTTATTTTTTTTTCATACCTCAAGATGCCAGAGAAAATACAATACCGTCCAATGATTTTTATACTATAATTTTATACATATCCTACCTTGCGGCAATTGCTTCCGTTCCGGCGGCATATAAAATTTCTCAAATCAAAAAAAGACAAGCACAAAAAACAGAATCTTTAAAACAAAAAATTGATATTTATTTTTTTAACCTGATTATTAATTACTCTTTATATGAATTTTCCGGAGCCTTAATATTGCTTGCGGTATATCTAAATAAAATGACAGAGCCTTTGTATATGTTCGGAATTATTTTTATTGCTCTCATTCTTAATAAGCCGTCACTTAAAAATTTTATTCAGACAAAAGAAGAGTATGAAAATTCTTATGTAATACTAACAGAAGAAGACGTTAAAACACCTGACTCAGAAGATACAAAAGACAAAACCTTATAAAATTTTAATATGTCAATACATAAAACAGCCCGAAAAATAACAACTCATGTCTTACAGGCAATGAAGTTGAAAAATGAAAAAATTGCAATGCTTACAGCGTACGATTATTCAATGGCAAAATTAGTCGACCAAGCCGGTGTCGATGTTATACTTGTGGGAGATTCGGCGGCAAATGTTATGGCCGGTTACGAAACCACCTTACCTCTTACTTTAGATGAAATAATTTATCATGCAAAATCTGTCGTAAGGGCAGTAGAAAAAGCATTAGTTGTTGTTGACTTACCTTTCGGAACATATCAGGGAAACTCAAAACACGCTTTAGATTCTGCTATTCGTATTATGAAAGAAACGGGGGCTCATGCGGTAAAACTTGAAGGCGGAGAGGAAGTTAAGGAGTCCGTTATTCGTATTCTGTCTGCAGGAATTCCGGTTATGGGGCATTTAGGGCTAATTCCCCAGTCGATTCATAAATTCGGAACCTATGTTGTAAGAGCCAAAGATGACGAAGAAGCGGAACGCTTGCGAAAAGATGCTCTGCTGCTCGAAGAACTCGGATGTTTTGCCCTTGTTTTAGAAAAAATTCCGGCAAAATTGGCACAGGAGGTTGCCGAAAGTATTAAAATTCCCGTTATAGGCATAGGTGCCGGCGGAGGAGTTGACGGTCAGGTTTTGGTAATTCATGATATGTTGGGTATTACGCAGGAGTTTTCTCCTCGTTTTCTGCGTCGCTATCACGATTTGTCTTCAGAAATAAAAGGAGCTGTTTCTGCTTATGTTAAAGATGTTCGTTCACGAGATTTTCCCAATGAAAGAGAACAATATTAAAAACCAAGACTGAAAATTATGGCGAATTATATTTTTGAAACAGAATTTGAAGTTCGTGATTATGAGTGTGATATTCAAGGGATTGTAAACAATGCCGTGTATCAGAACTACTTAGAGCATACGAGGCATAAATTTTTGCTTGCTGCAGGATTAGATTTTGCCGAACTTCATAAGCAAAATACGGACCCTGTGGTTTACAGAGTCGAAATTGACTATAAATTTCCGCTTAGAAGCGGAGATAATTTCGTCTGTAAGTTAAACTATGAGAAAAAAGGTAATGTAAGAATAATTTTTAATCAGGACATTTACAGAAAAGAAGATAACAAATTGATTGTTAAAGCCAAAATTATAGCCGTTGTTTTAAAAAACGGAAAACCTGTTGCCGCTGATTTATTTTTTGAAAAATTTGAGGATTATGAGAGAAAAACAGGTGCTTAGTTGTCTGTAATTTTCCACCTTGTTGCGGTTATGTCAAATCCGGCTAAATCTAAAACACGTTCAACAACGGTATCGGTAATATCTTCAACTGTTTCAGGGTTGTTGTAAAATGCGGGAGATGCAGGGCAAATAATACCGCCGGCTTCAGTAACGGTTTTCATATTATTGATGTGAATTAAGTTAAGGGGCATTTCCCGCGTAACCAAAATTAGTTTTTTGTGTTCTTTCAGCATTACGTCTGCCGCTCTTCCTATAAGATTTTCGGAAACACCGGCAGCTATTCTTCCTAAAGTTCCCATAGAGCAGGGTATTATAACCATAATGTCAAAAGCTGAAGACCCGGAAGCAAAAGGTACGTAAAAGTTATTGTTTTTATAAACAGGAAACTTAAGTTCGGACAGTTTGCTTGTTTTTGTTTCACTTTTAAATATTTTCTCGGCATTTTCTGATATTACCAAAGCTGTTTCCGAAATTTGAGATTGCAGTTCTTCCGTTTTTAAGCGTTTCAAAAACCTTTGAGCATATACCATCCCGGATGCTCCGGTAATTGCGATAATTATTTTCTTTTTTTTCACCTATTTAATTTTATAAAAGAAGACCAAACTTAAATTATTATTATAAAAAGTTGACATATAATCATTTTTTAAATTAAAAAGTGAATATGCAAGGCGAACGCTTGTAGTGATGTTGTCCGTAAGGTAAAAGTTCAATTCTCCGGTCGGTTGAAAGTCAAATTCTTTTAATGTTTCCTGAAAATACGGAACTGTCATTCTGTAAGTTGTTTGTTTTGCATAGAACAGGTATGAGGGAGCTATTCCCGCTGCAACTTCTATTTTAGGGTATATTTCAAAATTGAATAAAAAGGGCATTTCAATGTAATGCAGACTTGTTTTAAAAACCTGCACTGTTGTTCCGTCCGTAAGAGTTTCATTTAATACGGCACCTTTTCCGATGTAATAAGTTTCAATTTTTAATGCCGCTCTTTCGGAAAAAGGTCTCAGAACGTAAGTTCCCGCAATAAGTCCCGGTTTTTTGTATTTGTATTGTGCATCTCCGTCTACTTGCGATGCACTTATACCGAATAAAAGACCTCCGGAAAAAGTTTTTTGTGCTTTGCTTTCGGGTGTAAGTAAAACAAGTATCGTTATAAATAATAAGGCTTGTTTCATTTTTATTAAAATTATTGTCAAATTTAGTCAATTAAATCTTGAATAACAACAGAAGCGCAAAACATTCCGAAAATTGCCGGCATATAAGATATTGTTCCCGCATTTGTTTTTTTATTTCTGCTTTCTTCCTGTATTATTACGTTTCGTTCAGTTTTTTCCGAAGAAAAAACAGCCTTAAAGCCGCTTCTTATTCCGAATTTATGAAGTCGTTTTCTCAGCATTCTTGCCAGTCCGCAGTTATATGTATCGCTGATATCCGAAATATGTATTTTTTCCGGATTAAGTTTACCTCCCGCACCCATTGATGATACAAGAGGAATTTTCAGATTGATGCAGGCACGAATAAGGGCTGTCTTCGGAGCCAAGGTATCTATCGCATCAACGACATAGTCCGGTTTTGTTTTTTTAAGCAGACTTTCAATGTTTTCATAATTTACAAAAACAGTTTTCGTATTAATTTTTATATCCGGATTTATGTCTTTAAGTCTGCTGTAAAACAGGTCTGTTTTATTTTTATTTAAAGACGAGTTCAGGGCTATTATTTGTCGGTTTATATTACTCGGCTGAACTTTATCAGCATCAATTATTGTAATTTCACCTGTTCCGGCTCTGCAAATTTGCTCTGCCGCATACCCTCCGACACCTCCTAAGCCTGTAATAAGAACGTGTGCTTTCTGCAGTTTTTTAAACTTTTCTTTGCCGAGCAATAAAACAGTTCTCGAATGTTGTTCGGAAATCATTTTTTAAATACTTTTTTAAAGTTTTTCATAACAATTACTGCAAGGTGCTTTGTGTCAACACTTTTTATTTCGGCTGCTGTTTTATAAATATCTTTAATGTTCGTTTCGGCATCATCTGTTTCCAAAAAAATATTTTCAACGGGAATACGATTAAAAATGCCCGGAGTTTTGGATTTTGTATTGCACAATTCGTGTCCGAAAGAGAAATAGCATCCGAACTTAATAAGTTGCCGGGCAATTGTAATATTTCCGGAATAACGATGAATTATGACAGGGACTTGTATATTTTCTTTTTTTATAATTTCGGTTAATTCTGAATATGCTTTTACGCAATGAACTATGATTGGCTTTCGGACAGTTTCAGCAATTTTAATTTGTTTAAGAAAAACATCTTTTTGCAGACTGAATTCAGGGCGGAGTTTGTCTAAGCCTGTTTCTCCTACGGCAAGAATATTTTCTTGTTTTGAAATTCTGTCAATTTGTTGTAACTGTTTGTAAATATCTGTATTGCCGACTTTCCAAGGGTGTATTCCCGCCGAATAAAATTTATTTTCTTTTACTTTTTTAATGTCTTCAGGGAAAAGGTTTATGATTGATAAACCGGTATCATTAAAATTGTGTGTGTGTATATTTACAAATTGAGCCACCGGTAATTTATTTTTTTATTTCTCGTATTCCTTTTTCAATTCTAAATAATGTTTCCTCTTTTCCTACAGCAGAAATAATATCAAAAAGGTGCGGACCGCCTCCGGTTCCGGTTAAGACCAGTCTGAGCGGATTGAGTATTTTTCCGAAACTAAGTTCATTTTTTTCAATAAATGTTTTTACAGCCTGTTCTGTATATTCTGTCGTAAATTTTATTTCCGGAATATTTTTAAGTATGTCATAAATCTCTGACATTAATTTCGGAGTATCTTCTTTCCATCTTTTCTTTACAACTTTTTGGTTATATTCTTTCGGAGTTTCAAAAAAGAATGACGCCTGCTGATAAAAATCTGTCAGAAGCTGCATCCGTTCCTTTACTAATCCTATAACCTTTTCAACATATAAAACGTCAACATCCGGAAATCTTTTTTCAATCTCAGGCAACAGCAAGTCTGTTAATTTTTCATCCGGAGTGTTTATAATGTATTGTTGATTAAACCATTTTGCTTTTTCCGGAGAGAATCTTGCCCCGCTTTTATGAACTTTGTTTAAATCAAACTCTGCTATCATATCTTCAAGTGATAATATTTCCCTGTCGCCTTCAGGTGTCCATCCGAGAAGAGCAAGCATATTAATAAAAGCTTCCGGCAAGTATCCGCTTTCCCTGTATCCGGTAAATGTTTCGTTTGTTTCAGAGTCTTTCCATTCCAGGGGAAACACCGGAAATCCGAGCTGGTCACCGTCCCGTTTGCTTAGCTTTCCTTTGCCGCTTGGTTTCAGTAGCAGCGGGAGATGTGCAAATTCGGGCATTTTATTTTCCCAGCCGAAACTCCTGTAAAGCAATACGTGCAGAGGCAGAGACGGTAACCATTCTTCCCCTCTTATAACGTGGGAAATTTGCATTAAATAATCATCTACAATATTTGCCAAATGATATGTGGGCAGTCCGTCAGATTTAAACAGAACCTTATCATCAAGTTGGGAAGAGTTCACTTTTATTTCTCCGCGAATTATATCTTTTACCGTAATTTCTTCATTTTCAGGAATATTAAAACGCACAACATAAGGATGTCCGTTTTTTATTTTCTGTTTTACCTCGTCTTCCGATAAGGTAAATGAATTTTTCATTTCTTTTCTGGTTTGAAAATTATAGTGTCTTACGGAAGATCCGCTTTTCTCCAGCTTTTTTCTCATAGCATCAAGTTCTTCCGGAGTGTCGAAAGCGTAATATGCACTTTTATTATCAAGTAATATTTGAATATATTTTTTATATATTTCCTTTCTTTCCGATTGTTTATACGGTCCGAAATTTCCGCCTTCATTTATTCCTTCGTCAACTTCTATTCCGCACCATTTCAGCGAGTTCATTATATACTCTTGTGCACCGCTGACATAACGTGCCTGATCTGTATCTTCAATTCTTAACAGAAAATCGCCGTTATGTTTTTTTGCAAAAAGGTAGTTAAAAAGGGCTGTTCTGACACCTCCTATATGAAGCGGACCGGTAGGGCTCGGAGCAAATCTTACTCTGATTTTTTCGTGCATATTTTTCATAAGATTATTTTTTATTATTCATTAAAGACCTTACCGAAAACACAATAGTCTTGAAACATTTTGCCGAGTAAAATCTTTGTTAAGTTTCTGCAAAAATAATTTAATATAGAAGGTTTGCAAAAGAATACAAAAACATTATTTTATAATGTGTTTTAATTTCTTTAAAAAGAGATTTTAATACCTCTAAATAAATTTGCAACTCTGTAATAGGAATACTATCTTTGCGGTTAATTTAAAAATTTTTTACAAACAGGAAAATGGCAGATACTTTTGGTGAAATAGTTCAAATTATCGGACCGGTAATTGATGTTAGTTTTGAGAAAACAGGGAATAAACTCCCGGATATTCACGAATCTTTGGAAATAACAACTGATAGCGGAGAAGTGCTGGTTGTTGAGGCAGAGCAACATATAGGAGAGTACACTGTAAGAACCATTGCTATGGACTCTACCGACGGGCTTCAAAGAGGAATGAAGGTAAGAGCAACAGGAGCTCCCATAAAAATGCCTGTCGGCGAAAAAGTAAGAGGACGTTTACTTAATGTTGTAGGAGACACAATTGACGGTTTAGATAAATTAGATAAATCTGACGGATATCCCATTCACAATGAAGCCCCTGCTTTTAAAAACTTATCTACAAATAAAGAAGTTCTTTATACGGGAATTAAAGTTATTGATTTGATTGAACCTTATGCAAAAGGGGGTAAAATCGGTCTTTTCGGCGGTGCGGGTGTAGGAAAAACTGTTTTGATTCAGGAACTTATTAATAATATTGCAAAAGGCTATGACGGAATGTCGGTATTTGCGGGGGTAGGTGAAAGAACCAGAGAAGGAAACGACCTTCTTCGTGAAATGATTGAGTCCGGCATTGTAAAATACGGCGATGAATTTAAAAAATCAATGGAAGAAGGAGGCTGGGACTTGTCAAAAGTAGATAAAGAGCAGCTGAAGGAATCGCAAGTTTCAATGGTTTTCGGTCAGATGAACGAACCGCCCGGAGCTCGTGCAAGAGTTGCTTTATCAGGACTGTCGGTTGCCGAAAAATTCAGAGACGGAGAAGGAGACGGAAAAGGTAATGATATATTGTTTTTTATAGATAATATTTTCCGTTTTACTCAGGCAGGCTCGGAAGTTTCCGCTTTGTTGGGAAGAATGCCATCTGCTGTAGGCTATCAGCCTACCCTGGCTACTGAAATGGGAGAAATGCAAGAGCGTATTACCTCTACAAAAAACGGTTCAATAACCTCTGTTCAAGCAGTTTATGTCCCTGCAGATGATTTAACGGACCCGGCTCCGGCTACAACTTTTTCACACTTAGATGCAACCACTGTTTTAAGCAGAAAATTGGCAGAGCTCGGAATTTATCCGGCTGTTGACCCCTTAGATTCAACATCAAGAATATTAACCCCGGATATTGTAGGTAAGGAACATTACGAAACAGCGCAAAAGGTTATTAACATACTTCAGCGATATAAAGAATTGCAAGATATTATTGCAATTTTAGGAATGGATGAGCTCTCGGAAGAAGATAAATTAACTGTTCACAGAGCCAGAAGGGTTCAGCGGTTTTTATCTCAACCTTTCTTTGTTGCAGAACAATTTACCGGATTAAAAGGTGTTTTGGTTCCGATTGAAGAGACCATTAAAGGCTTTAATATGATTATTAACGGAGAAGTGGATAAATATCCGGAAGCGGCATTTAATCTTGTGGGAACAATTGAGGATGCAATAGAAAAAGGAGAAAAGATATTAAAAGAAACTCAAGAAAACAATTAAAATGTTTTTAGAAATCGTAACACCTGAAGAAACCTTATACGGTAATGAAATAAAATATGTAAAAGTGCCGGGGAGTAACGGACAGTTCGGTGTTTTAAAAAACCATGCTCCGGTTATTTCAACTTTGGAAAAAGGACAAATAAAGGTAGAAGAAAAAGACGGTACAAAAAAATTTTTTGACATAAAAGGCGGGGTTATTGAAGTTTTGAATAACAACATTATTATTCTGCTGAAACTTTAAGTCGCCTTTAACGCACGGAGATAAAAAAAAGGGAAAAAAGGGGGTTATGCTTTTAATAACTCCCTTTTTATTTACCCGAAAATCATATTATACGGTCTCGCTATTTGTTCTTTTAATTCATTTATTCCTATATTGCGGCTTTTCCTGACGGTTTCCTTGCCTCCGAAAAAAGAAAGAACTGCAGGGACTGAAAATATTTTATTTTGACCGGCAATTTCAGGAGATAAAACAGTATCTGCGTAATACATTTTCATTTTAGGAAAGTTCTCTTCGAGCAATTTTGCCACTTTCGGTTTTAAGACCTTACATACGTTACATTGTTCGTGTGAAAAATATATCAACACGGCATCTTCTTTTTCCAAAATGTCGTTAAATTCGTCTAAGTTTGAAATAGTTGAATAGTTCATTTATTGATTTTAAATTTTCTGCAAATATAAAATAACCGTAATGTCTTTCAAAAACTAAGGATGTATTTATCTGTTAAACAACAGTTCCCGATACTTCGGCAGCGGCCAAATTTCATCATCAACTATAAGCTCGAGTTTGTCTATATGGTACCGTATTTTATCTAAGTAAGGTTTAACTTTGAATTCATAATTTTCAATTCGTTTGACACAATCCTCAATAACATTGGCTT
The DNA here is from genome assembly GCA_026987795.1 of Bacteroidales bacterium. Classification (GTDB taxonomy): domain Bacteria; phylum Bacteroidota; class Bacteroidia; order Bacteroidales; family JAADGE01; genus JAADGE01. The sequence continues at coordinate 6,240 of JALSMF010000199.1, read as the reverse complement.
TTTTTCTCTCTTCTATCATCTCTTGTGTCATTATACTTATTTGTGTTGTATGTTTGGATATTTTTTTGATAGTTCCTATTCTTCTGCTTGCCAAGGCTTCTAAGTCTCCTTGGTCTTCAATAATAGCTTTAAGTTCTTTCACACTGGTTATGAGTGTGTTTTGATATTTTATAGCAGTAGGGATAATGTGATTTATTGCCAAATCTCCTAATATTCGTGCTTCAATTTGTATTTTTTGGATGTACTCACAAATACGTATTTCATATCTTGAATGCAACTCTTTGCTGTTCAGCACATTATTTCTTTCGTAAAGGTCTATTGTTTCTTTGCTGATAAACGCCTTGAAAGCTTTGCTCGCACTCTTGATGTTTGTCAGCCCTCTTTTTTCCGCCTCTTTTTCCCATTCTTTACTGTAACCGTTACCTTCAAATCGGATGGTTTTTGATTCGGAAACATATTTTCGCAGCACATTTAAAACAGCGTCATCTTTCCTTACCTTTTTTTCAATAAGTTTATCTACATCTTTTTTAAAGCGGATAAGTTGGTCGGCGAGAGCTGTATTCAGGGCAATTAAAGGACCTGCGTTATTTTCGTTTGAACCGACTGCTCTGAACTCAAAGCGATTTCCCGTAAATGCAAAAGGGGAAGTTCTGTTTCTGTCGGTATTGTCAAGTAATATTTCAGGAATTTTTGAAATATCAAGTTTAAGGTTTTGCGAAACCTCCAAAGTCTTTTTCTTTTCGGGAATATTTTTTTCAATTTTGTTTAACATCTCATCCAGCCTGCTTCCGAGAAATACCGAAATAATTGCCGGCGGGGCTTCGTTTGCTCCGAGTCTGTGCTGATTTCCGGCAGACATTATTGTGGCTCTGAGTAAATCGTTGTGTTTTTTTACGGCAGTTATAATGTTCACCAAAAATGTTAAAAATAAAAGGTTGCTTTTAGGAGTATTGCCGGGCTTCAGTAAGTTTATACCGGTATCGGTTGCCAAAGACCAATTGTTATGTTTTCCGGAACCGTTGATGCCTGCAAAGGGTTTTTCATGAAATAAAACCTGAAAATGGTGTTTTTTTGCAGTTTTTCGCATGATTTTCATTAATAATTGATTGTGGTCGTTAGCTAAATTTGCCTCTTCAAAAACAGGAGCACATTCAAACTGGTTAGGAGCAACCTCGTTATGTCTTGTTTTGAGCGGAATACCCAGTTTGTGAGCTTCTGCTTCAAAATCTTTCATATAAGCCAGAACGCGTTCCGGAATGGAGCTGAAATAGTGGTCGCTTAGTTGCTGGTCTTTTGCGGAAGCATGTCCCATTAAAGTTCTTCCGGTAAGAACCAAGTCCGGTCTTGCATTATATAATGCTTCGTCAACAAGAAAATATTCCTGTTCCCACCCGAGAGTTGCAAAAACTTTGTTGATGCTTTTATCAAAATATTTACAGACGGATGTTGCCGCTTTGTCTAACGCATTTAAAGATTTAAGCAGCGGGGTCTTATAATCTAATGCCTCACCTCTGTATGAAACAAAAATTGTAGGAATACACAGTGTTTTATCAATTATAAAAGCAGGAGAAGCAGGATCCCATGCTGTATAACCCCTTGCTTCAAAAGTATTACGCAGTCCTCCGTGCGGAAAACTTGAGGCATCGGGCTCTTGCTGAACCAGTAATTCTCCGTCGAAAGACTCAAAAGAGTTGCCGTCTTGGTCAATACTGATAAAAGCATCGTGTTTTTCCGCTGTGTTTCCGGTAAGCGGATGAAACCAATGTGTGTAATGCGTAGCTCCTTTCCCGGTTGCCCACTCTTTCATTCCCGAAGCTATTTGATCTGCTGTTTTTCGGTTTATTTTTGCACCGGTCTCTATTGATTCCACAACATTTTTATATGCTTCCTTTGACAGGTATTTTTGCATTTTGGGCAAGTCGAAAACATCAGAACCGAAATAATCCGATATTTTATCTGAAGGAAAACTAATCTTCGGAATATCTCTTCTTTTGTTAATTTCCTCTAATGCTTTAAAGCGTATAGTTGACATTTTAAATTATTTAAAGTTTAGTTTACAAAAAAACATAAATTATGCGGACAATCCAAGTGTTTATTGAAATTTTTTTGGCATTTTTAATAAAATAAAAAATTACAGCTTAAAAAAGTAATGTATATCTTACAAATTTAATAATTTAAGACAGTGCAGAGGTTTAATAAAAATTGCCTGTTTGCTTTAAAGCTAACAGGCAATTTTTTTAGGTTTACAGGAAGAAAATATTTATTTCCCTGCGTTTTTTATTCTTGTAATTTGAAATGCAACGTAAAAAATTACAAACCAAACCCCGAGTGTTACAGAAAGGTATGTTATAAGCAGCCAAACAGGAACTCGTTTATTTGACCCCCATAAGGTTCGTTTTAAATTAGGGTTTTCATAATGTAAAACCTTTCCCCATGTAACTTCTGCTGTTTCAGTGTTTTTTCCGTATCTGTCAGTATCTTCAAACCCTGCAATTATTTTTATTTTACCCTTTTCGTCTCCGGGTATATCATCCGGAAACTTAAAGACGGCAATACCATCCTCATTTGTTTTAATATCTTCACTTACAGGCATATTACCAAAAATGCGTTTAACATAAAAGTTTATTTTAGTATTGGCTGCGGCATTAATGCTTCCGTTATCGTCCGTAACGGTTGCCGTAACTTTTATTGTTTTGTCAGAGTCATTTATTGACATTTTAAGGTTGGCGTTAAGAGTTTTTATCCTTTCTCCGCTTATTTTGAAACTATTATCAAAACTTTTAACATAAAAAGCAATATGCCACTTCTCTTCTTCACTAAATCGGTTTTTAAAAGAAGGCATAGCCCCCATTCCGGTGTTAAACTGATAAAATACCTCGCCGACAGTGTGTTTTAATTGGTAACTTTCATCTCCTAAGTCGGTTGCATTTATAGCCTTATTGTTTTCCCCCTTTCCGGGAATTCCGTGGCATGATATGCAATTCTTTTGAAATAATACTTTTCCTTCTTCGACGGTTTTGTATGTAGCCTCAACGGGAGGTATTGAATTTTTTGCCTCTTTCGGAATGTTCCACTGAGCATTTAAAGAAGTGCTAAATGTCATTAAAATAAAAAGCAACGCTGTAACTTTCCTGTTTATGTTAATATATTTCATTGTAATATTTTTATGATTAATCATTTTCTTTTTTAACAAATTCGTTCATTTCCTCTGTCGTAATACCTTCTTCATAAGCAGTTTCCCAGATTGGTATAACCGGAAAAAGTTTTGCTAAAATCGTTATAATCAACAGGGCTCCTGCAACTGCCATCATTGTTATAGACCACTCAATCGGAGTAGGCCAATATGTTGAAAATTCTTCAGGAACGTTTTGTATAGGTAAATGGGGATGCAAAAGTGTAGGTATTGTTATAATATATCGTTTAAAAAAAGCACCGATAATAACAGCAACGGCAATAACAAGAGAAGGAACCGGCTTTCTCATTTTTTTGAATAAAAGCAGAATAACGGGAAGGACAAGCCCGCCTATTTGAACAAGCCAAAACATTAAAGCAAAATCTCCTTGAAACAGTTCGTACAAATGCGGTTTTTCAGCAAGCTTCATTTTATATCCCGGCACTAAAAATTCATTTATGTTAAAATAAAGGTAAACCAGCATAAGAAGAACCATAAGTCTTCCCATTTTATCAAAGTGAAAATCTGTTATGTAATTTTTAAGTCTGAAGTCTCTGCTGAAAACAAACATTGCTATAACAACGGCAGCACCGCCGGTAACAAAGGCTCCGGTAACATAGTAGGGCCCGAAAATTGTAGAGTCCCATCCGACTCTTAATGTGCTTGCAAATAACCAAGATGTTACCGTGTGAATTGCCAATGCAACGGGGACAATGAGTATTGCCGTTATTCTTATGAGTCGCTTTATAAGAGCGTATTGTTCAGGACGTCCGACAAAACCAAACGATAACAAGTTGTATATTTTTTGTTTCCACGTGGGCTGATCTTTCATTGTTTTTTTCAGAAAGGGAATATCCGGAATTAACGGTAACAGAAACAGTAATATACTGATAACTACATATGTATTTACCACTGTAATATCCCAAACAATAGGAGACTGCAAACGGCCGTGCATAAAAATATTTAAAATCCTGTCAGGGCGTCCCATATCAAAAATTATAATTAAACCTGCCCACATTGCAAATCCGAGAGCAATCATTTCTGCAATTCTCGAAATCGGAGTTATCCATTTTATTCCGATTAATCCCAGAACTGCACTAATCAGCATTCCGATTAAAGCTGTTGCAATGAAAAAAATGAAAGAAGAAATATATAACCCCCATGAAACATAGTCTCTCATTGCTGTTACTCCTAACCCGTTTTTTAACTGTATGATATATGCAAACAGGCCCAGCAGTATTATACCTGTTAAGAAAAGTATCCAAGGGGTAAACCCGTAATGGTTTTTAATAGGTCTTGTAAGGTCAGAAACAATTGTATTTAATGTTTTTTTTGACACATTATTTTTTCCTTCAGACATAGTGTTATATTTTTAGAAGATAAAATTTAAATTAGTGTTTGTCTTTTTTTAATTCCGTGCTGCCTTCATATACAAAAGGAAACATTCTGTCTTTTTCGGGCAGATAATAAACCCGAGGTTCTGTGCCGAGTTCCGGCATCAAAACATATGCAGCATTATCTTTTAACAGCTTTTTAAAGTTTACGGTTTCTTTTGTTGTTCCGTTGGTAACGGCATTTTCATTTTCATCACCGAACCAATACACTCCGTTAGGGCAGGCAGTTACACAATACGGCATTTTATCAATTCGTAACAAATCAGCACTGAAAAGACATTTTGATACGGTTCCTTTCTTTTGCGGAACATTAAGCTCTACATTATACTCTACATCTTCATATTTTTCTGCATCCTTTGGTTCTGTCCAGTTAAATATTCTGGCAGAATAAGGGCACGCAGCGATACAAAATCGACAACCAATACACCTTTCATTGTCAATCAGAACAAGCCCGTCTTGTCTTTTGAAAGTTGCATCTACCGGACAGACCTTTGTACACGGCGGATCGTCACAATGTTGGCATGGTTTAGGCATAAAAAACGGTGCAGTTTCGCCGCCCCTGTCCATACGCAGAACATTTACATGATGCTGGTCAGGTCTCAGTTGATGTGCATTTTGGCATGCAGCCATACACATTCTTGCATTTTTACACTTGCTTAAATCTATTACTTTAACCCATTTTCGCCCCGGAATTCCGTCTCTTCCTTCTTTTTGCATTTGCTTCTCGGTCCTTGCACCAATCTCTTTAAGGTGGGATTTATCCACGGACATAACTTTTCCGTCAGGGCCCAGAACTTTTATAGTGTCCCCGCTTTCTGCAAAAGCATTAAATGAACCGACAACACCTCCGCCTAAAACAGTTCCTGCACCTGCAAGCAATCCTTTTTTCAGAAATTCTCTCCGTGAAGTTTTATTTTTATTATTATTTTCAGGCTTGTTCTTACGTTTCATACCACATAATTTTTAATAAAGAGATATAAATATACTATATTTGAAAATCTCAAAAGTATAAAAAATTTGAATAAAAATATTGGATTTAGACGTTTAGAATGATTATAAATTACATAATTCAGTAAATTTACTGTATGTTTTTTATTCTGCTTTTATTTATAACTTTGCAATATAATTTTGTTCGTCACTTGTATTTAAATCATAAAAGTGTGCGAAATATATTTATCAAATGTCCTCTGCAAATAACAACTATGAAAGGAGTAATTATATATATTTTATTTACGGGAATTATAATCTTAGGATGTAACAACTCCGGGAGCACTTCCAAAAGAGAAATTATAAAGAAAGATAATTTTATTGATATTTTGACAGATATCCATAAAGCCGGAAGTTTAATAGAATTTAAAAATTTACAGGCAAAAAATAATGTAAAAGCAGACTCTGTCAGTTTGTATAATTTTATTTTAAAAAAGCATAATGTATCAAGAGAAAAATTCAGAAAGACGATAGATTACTATGCCGAACATTATGAAGACTACCTGATTATTTATGACTCGGTTCAGTCAAAACTAAAAAGAGAAGAAAAAGAGTTACAAATAAAGGCAGAACAAGACAGACAAAAAAAATTAGCAAATGAAAAATTAAAAAAAGATTCTGCTGATTTATGGAAGCTAAAAAAAGAATGGAGTTTACCGAAAGACGGAAAAACAAACCCCATTCCGT
>JALSMF010000198.1 GCA_026987795.1 Bacteroidales bacterium | reverse complement strand
TACTTTTATTTCATTTGAGAGAATTGAGCAACTTATGTTTGTAACTTTAGCACTGTATGTTCCGCTTTGGTCTGCTGTGTAAGATAATGCAGTTTCACCGTTGATATTTTTTTCGTTTTTCAGCCACTGTACGGTATATCCGTTGCCGGTTGTTAAATCTAAAGTAACGTTTCCGCCTTCGCAGAATATTGTATCGCTTTGAGCGGAAATAACAGCACCCGAAGGTGCATCATTTATCCGTACGGTAACCGGCTCGGTAAATGCAGAGCAGCCGTTCTCGGTAATCTCGGCTTTATAATTCCCGACTTCGTTTGCCCAATAATATGAGTTTGTTTCACCGTCAATTATTAGATTGTCTTTATACCATTGCACATCAGAATAACCCCAGTCAACATACAATGTTATTGTTTGTCCGGTGCATAAATCAGGACTTCCCCAATAAAAAATTTCAGGTTCCGGACATGCATCGGGAGTATCTATCTTTATACCGTAGTTGCCGGAAACACCTTCTTCTCCGTCAACTACAAAATAATAGGTAACACCGGCGTACATTAAAAAAGAAGTTTCGCTTATTGTATCTTCGGGATTCCATATTCCGAGATTATTTATGCATGAGTTTTCATTACATGTTGATAAAACAAGCAATGTAAGGTTGCCGGGAATTTTTTCCGTAAATTTAATCTTTGCCACTCCGTTGTGAGTAGCTGAAATACTGTGTATTACTTCTTTATCGGGGTAATATCCCCAAGAATAATTATCAATATTATCTTGTCCGTCGGTTTTTGTATTTCCGAAATACCAAATATTGTCGGATAAACTCACGGCACTTGAACAATCCATAATACCGGGAGCAACAATGTTGAAATTTGCTTTTTCGGTATTAAGATTTTCGTCTGTCTCAATAACTTCGTTATCAGCATCGGCAACAAAGAAAATATAACGAGTTCCCGGAGTTGCGGAAGGAGGTACTGTTATACTCTGACTAACCTCATATTGCATTCCGGAATTTAATGCGGGAATATTAACTGCATCAAGATATATATCCGAAGCATCAAAAATATTATCTTCGGAATAGTATAGTTTTGTTTTGCTCGTGCCGGCATTGTTGTTTCCGATATTTTTTTCGGTAAATGAAATATAAGCCAAATCACTTGCCTGCGAAAAGTCAGGATTTACGCTTTGGTCGGTGATGATTAAATCCGGATTGTTATCAGGTACATTTACCGTAAGAGTATAAGTTCCTTCGGCTGCATATCTGCCGTCAACGATGATTAAGTAGGTGCCGGGTTCGGTGTTGTCGGCAATTGCAACGGAATCGCCGTAGGCAAGTAAGCTGTCTTTGTGGCAATAGGACAGGATGAAGACATCTAAATTATTTCCGTTTAAGTTTGTTATTGAAGCTGTTATTCTCCCGGGAAATGTTGTCGTAATTTGATGAACGACTTCATTGCCGGTTTCTTGATAAAATAAACCTCCGTAAATATTTACGTTGTTTGATGAAGTTACGGTGTTTCCGTTATACGGAGTATTTGCCGTTAAAATAACAGGATTTGAGCAATCTAAACCTAAGTAGGTGTCTCTTGGCTGAATTCCGACAATTGCTGCTTGCGAGTTTGTAAAATTATATGATCCGGGTGTTAAATCGTTTAAATAAAAATAGCCGTTGTATGAGCCGCCCCATCCCCAATTGAAATGAAAAAAATCTGTTCCCTGGTATCCGTCAACGTTAAATGCATGTCCGCCTGTTCCGTATCCGCTGTAATAAAGCGGTCTTCCGCTGTCTATTTCTGTTCGTAATAATTTTGTCCAATTATCTTCTGTATAATAATATTTGCTTGTAAGAATTAAGTTTGAAGAGTACTTAAAATATGTTTTTAATGCTGTTGCTGCCGTTGAAGAATAAGCTCCGGAACCTGAAGGAGAATAATTCATATTTACGGCAACTCCGCAATGATACATTAGTTTTGCAATTTCGCTGTTACCGCTTCCGTCGGGCATATTAGACCAATCATAAACAGTATTTTCAAAATCAGCAAATTGTTCTCCGTAAACATAATGTGTATAGCTGTGTGAACCTTCACCTGAAGCAGGGAAATTGTGATATTTCATAACTTGTGCCATTGCTGTTGCAACACATCCCGCCCAAACGTATCCGCAAGGTCCGGAGACATCCGGAGGGCATAATGAATTATATCCGCATCCTTGATTCCATGTAGTTGTCAGCAAGGGAGAAACATCTTTTGTATTTTTTTTTGCGGGCTTGAAGTCGGGATTAGAATAATAAATCCACAAATTTTGAATTTTTTTGTTTGCTTTTATTTTTTGCTCGGCGACAAAAATTATTTGGTCTTTTAATGATTGCATCCAATCGGTAAAAGCATCCGGTTTCGTATCGGAAAGTTTATAATTGCTTTCTGTTGAGTATGCCAATACAGGATAAATATTATCGTTTCCGGAAATGATAATAAAGCCCTGTTTTCGGTTAAAATTAAAAATATAAAACAAATTGTCTTCGTTTTTTGATTTTTCCGACATAACTAAATCTAAATCCGGTTTGACAGTTAGCTTCAGTTGTTCCGTTATGAAATTTTTTGCAACTGTTTCGGCTTTTTTTGTCTTAACTTCAGAAGAATAAGCATTTAAAAAAATAATAAACAATAACGTAAAAGATATGATTTTTTTCATTTTTACAGGTTTTATTTTCGGACATAAAAAATAATAAAAAAGTTGCATCA
>JALSMF010000197.1 GCA_026987795.1 Bacteroidales bacterium | reverse complement strand
AACTTTGTGTTACACGAAACCGGACAGCCGCTTCACGCTTTCGATGCCGACAAAATTACGGGCAATCAGGTTATCATAAAAACGCTGCCCGAAGAAACACCCTTTGTTACACTTGACGGAGAAGAAAGAAAACTTCACAAAGACGATCTCATGATTTGCAATACAAAAGAACCTATGTGTATTGCAGGAGTTTTCGGCGGTGCAGAATCAGGAGTAACGGATAATACAAAAAATATATTTCTGGAAAGTGCTTATTTCAACCCCGTTTACATAAGAAAAACTTCTAAAAGACATGCCTTGCAAACAGATGCATCTTTCCGATTTGAAAGAGGTGTTGACCCTAACAATGTCATCTATGCCTTGAAAAGAGCAGCCGTTTTAATTAAAGAAATTGCAGGCGGCGAAATATCATCGGAAATAATTGATATATATCCCGAAAAAATAGAAAATTTTAAAGTTGAAGTTAAATATTCACATATTGACAGATTAACGGGAAAAAAAATTAACAGGGAAGATATTGACCGAATTTTAACCGCTCTTGAAATAAAAATACTGAAAAAAGACGGAGACAAAATAAATTTGGAAGTTCCCTCATACAGAGTTGACGTTACAAGAGAAGCTGATATTATTGAAGAAATTTTAAGAATATACGGTTATAATAATATAGAATCTCCGAACTCCGTTAAATCTACCTTATCATATGCCCCAAAGCCGGATACAGATAAACTGAGAAATAAAATATCGGAATATTTAAGTTCTGTCGGTTTCAGCGAAGCAATGTCAAACTCTCTTACAAAAGAAAGTTATTATACAAATACAGAAATATTTGACAGTCAAAAATCCGTTAAAATCTTAAATGCTCTCAGCACCGACCTTAATGTCTTAAGGCAAGACCTTATTTTCGGAAGCCTTGAAGCCGTTATCAGAAATATTAACCGCAAAACCGGAAACATAAAACTTTATGAGTTCGGAAATATTTATCGTTACGATAAAAAAGAAAATAATACCCCGCTTAATTCATACAAAGAAGAACAAAGACTTGCAATAACAATCTCGGGAAACAAAAACAAAATAAATTGGAATACTCCGGAAAACCCGACAGATTTTTATTATCTGAAATCGAAAGTATCAGGTATTTTAAACCGTCTTAACTTCCCCGAAGCAATTTTAAAACAAGAAGAATCAGAAAACCCCGTTTTTGCTTACGGTTTAAAATATATTTATAAGAACAAAATACTGGCTGACTTCGGGCGTATAAGCAATAAATTATTATCTGTTTTTGATATTGAACAAGACGTATTCTTTGCTGATATTCATTGGAATACAATTATAAAAAGCATGCCTGAAACACCTGATTTTAAAGAAATACCTAAATATCCGGCTTTAGCCTTACTCCTCGATAAAAAAATAAAATTTGCACAAATACAAGAATTAGCTTACAAAACAGAACGCAAACTCCTGAAAGATGTTTCCGTATTTGATGTATTTGAAGACAAAAAACTCGGTGATAATAAAAAATCATACGCAATAAGTTTTATCATACAAGACGACACAAAAACATTAAAAGACAAACAAATAGATAAAATAATGAAAAAACTGCAATATACCTTTGAAAAAGAGTTAGGTGCAGAATTGAGATAATTCAAAAACAAAATAATGAAATTAAATTTAAAAAAACCGATTGCTTTTTTCGACCTCGAAACAACAGGAGTTGACGTAAGCAAAGACCGAATTGTCGAAATAGCAATTCTGAAAGTAAACCCGAACCAAAGCACCGAAACCAAAACGATGCGTATAAATCCGGAAATACCGATACCTAAAGAAGCATCAAAAATACACGGTATAACTGATGATGACGTAAAAGACGCTCCCGCTTTCAAGCAAGTGGCAAAGGACATTGCAAAATTTATAGAGGGTTGTGATTTAGCCGGTTACAACTCAAACCAATTTGACATTCCTCTTTTGGCAGAAGAATTTTTGCGGGCAAACGTTGACTTCAACATAAAAAACAGAAGATTTGTTGACGTGCAGGTAATTTTTCACAAAATGGAACAAAGAACACTCTCTGCAGCATACAAATTTTACTGCAAAAAAGATTTGGAAGGAGCACACGGAGCAGCTGCAGATACTATGGCTACATATGAAGTTCTGCAAGCCCAACTCGACAAATACCAAAACCTTAAAAACGACATCGAAGAACTTTCTAAAATATCATACCATCGTAAAAGTGCTGATTTACTCGGGCGTATAGTATATAACTCAAAAGGAGAAGAAATATTTAACTTCGGAAAACATAAAGGTAAAACAGTAAAAGAAGTTCTGGAAAAAGAACCCGGCTATTATGCTTGGATGATGAACGCTGATTTTCCTCTTTACACAAAAAAAGTTTTAACTGAAATTAAGTTAAGAGAAAGCGGACTTACCAGTTAATTTTATTAATTTTAACAAAACATTGACTGCAAAAAATGAAAATAATCTGTATAGGAAGAAACTATATCGACCACGCAAAAGAACTAAACAATAAAGTTCCCGAAAAGCCTATGTTTTTCCTTAAACCCGAAACCTCTTTACTCCAAAAAAACAAACCTTTTTATTATCCCGATTTCTCAAATGAAATACATTACGAAACAGAAATTGTAATAAAAATAAACCGTCTCGGAAAATATATAGAAGAAAAATTTGCTCACCGATATTACGATGAAATAGGTTTGGGAATAGATTTTACGGCAAGAGACCT
>JALSMF010000196.1 GCA_026987795.1 Bacteroidales bacterium | reverse complement strand
AAGAAATTCGGAAATACTTTAATTGCATTTGTTTCAAATACAGATTCTTTTCTTGCCAAACAAGCCGATTATGTTATACGCACTACCGTTGATTCGGAAGCATGTCCTAATAACTTGGTTCCTACTTCAAGTACAACGGCACAATTGGTAATGGGAGATGCATTGGCGGTAAGTTTGCTTGATGCAAGAAATTTTTCGGACAGAGATTTTGCAAAATATCATCCCGGCGGAGCTTTGGGTAAACAACTTTATTTGCGTGTTGATGATTTATACAAGTTGAATGATGCTCCCAAAGTGTGGATAGACAGTAAGTTAAAAGAAATTATTATAGAAATATCTGAAAAAAGGCTGGGAGCGACTGCCGTAATAAATGAAAGAGGAGATTTAGCCGGTATCATAACCGACGGTGATTTAAGAAGAATGTTGGTAAAAATAAATTCTTTGGATAATATTTCGGCAAAAGATATTATGACGGCAAATCCCAAAACCGTAACTCCTGAAACTTATGCCATAAATGCTTTTGAGATGATGAGAAAAAATAACATAACATCTTTAGTCGTTGCAAAAGGACATAAATATTTGGGAATTGTGCATTTACACGATATGCTGAAAGAAGGGTTTGTTTAATATTGTAAATTTTAAAAATTAAATAAAAAATGGGGAAGAAAAGTTCTTATGAAATGTCTTTTTTGGAACATTTGGAAGCTTTAAGGAAGCATCTGATAAGATCAATTTTATACATTATTATATTAGCCTTTGCAGCATTCTTTTTTAAAGACTTTATCTTTAACAATGTATTGCTGGCACCAAAAATGCCTGATTTTATTACTAATAAAACAATGTGTAAAATAGGAGATTTTTTAGGGACAGATGCCATTTGCATAAATCAAAAGCCGTTTAGTATAATAAATATTAAAATGACCGGACAGTTTATGACACATATTACCGTGTCAATGATTGTCGGGTTGGTAGTAGCTTTCCCCTTAATTTTTAATGAGTTTTGGCTTTTTATAAAACCGGCTCTCGGCAGGAAAGAGATAAAACACAGCAGAGGAGCCGTGTTTTTTGCTTCAATGCTTTTTACGCTCGGAGCTTTGTTCGGGTATTACATAATCGTACCTTTATCAATGAATTTCCTCGGAAGCTATAATGTAAGTTCAGAAGTTGTCAATAAAATTAATTTAAATTCATATATTCAAACATTTACTTCTGTTATTTTAGCTTCGGCAGTGGTTTTTGAACTGCCTGTTTTAATTTTCTTTTTAAGTAAAATAGGTCTTGTTACAGCTTCATTTCTTAAAAAATACAGAAAACATGCACTGGTTGTTATATTAGCCCTGTCTGCAATAATTACTCCGCCTGATATTTTTTCGCAAATATTGGTTTCTTTACCTTTATTATTACTTTACGAAATAGGTATAGGTATATCAAAACGGGTAGAAAAGCGTAATTTAAAGAAATTTTCATCAGATACAACTTAATAACTAAACCGTAATTTTGCCTGTATATGAAAAAAGTTTTGATTATAACGTATTATTGGCCTCCGGGCGGAGGTTCGGGAGTTCAGAGGTGGATGTATTTTGCAAAATATTTATCCGGTTTCGGTATTATTCCCGTTGTGCTTACGGTTTCTGAAAAATATGCTTCGTATCCGCAAACAGACCATAAATTGAATAAAGAAGTAAGGCATATAAAAGTATTTAAAACTAAGACATTTGAGCCTTTACGTTTTTATTCTTTTTTGATTTCGGGAAATAAAACAAAGGGAATTCCTCAAGGGGAAGTAAGTAATAAAAAAAATCCGTTAGTTTCTGTTGCTAAGTTTATAAGAGGCAGCTTATTTATACCCGATGCCCGAAAATTTTGGAATATTTTTGCATTTAAACAGGCAAAATTAATATTGAAAAATGAAAAACCTGATATAATAATTACGACAGGACCTCCGCATTCCGTACACTTAACAGGACTGAAACTCAAAAAAAAATTTTCGGTAAAATGGATTGCGGATTTCAGGGATCCTTGGACGGATTTATATTATAATAAAGACTTTATAAGAACAAGGAGAGCAATTAAAAAAGACAGTAAACTGGAAAAAAAAGTTTTGGCAAATGCTGATATTATTTTAACGGTAGGTTCAAAAATGAAAGAATTGCTTGCAAAAAAAATTAAAGGGTCTGAAAATAAAATAAAATATGTCTATAACGGATACGATGCCGAATTATTTACCGGAATTATTGTTGAAAAATCAAATAAATTTGAAATTTCTTACATAGGCTTACTTACGGAGAACAGTCCTTATAAGTCTTTTGCTTTGTCTGTTAAGGACTTTGTTCAAAAAATATCATCAGAGAAAGATATTGTATTGAATTTTGCCGGAAAAATACGCGGAGAAATAATTAACTGTTTTAAAAGCGAATTGCCAAGAGTTAAAATCAGATATTACGGTTATGTGTCTCACGAAAAGGCAATAAGCATAATGAAAAAGTCAGATTTGCTTGTAAGTTGTTTGCCTGAAACAGAGCAAAGCGAGATAATCATCTCCGGAAAGACGGCAGAATATGCGGCAACCGGAAATCCGATATTATCTTTCGGCAATAAGAGCGGAGAATCTGCACTTATTTTAAATAATCTTGAATTTGCGGCAACTTTTTCAAAAAATGAAATAAAAAATGCTTCTGCTTTTATAAAGGAAATTTACGAAAAGAAGAAAAACGGCAAGCCTGCAAAAAATAATATCAAAAGTGAGCT
>JALSMF010000195.1 GCA_026987795.1 Bacteroidales bacterium | reverse complement strand
AAAAACCTTGCTGAACAGAGGTCTGCATTAAAATCAAAAACCCCGTTTATCGTTATGCAGTTTATTGTTTTCAGATTTAATGAACACGAAATAAAAAGCATAAAAAAATTGGCAAAAACGTTGAAAGTTGACAAACTGGAGTTAAAATCAGCACAAATTTATAACTTTGAAAAAAACACACAGCTAATACCTACAATTAAACAATACTCCAGATATAAAAAAAACAAGCACGGAAAAATCGTAATAAAAAACAAACTTAAAAACAAATGCAAAAGACTCTGGATATCAAGTGTTATTACAAATACCGGAAACGTGCTTCCCTGCTGTTTTGACAAAGACGCAAAATATTCGGCGGGTAATATGAAAGTTTTCTGTTTTAAAGAAATTAATAACAACAGTTTTTCAAGAGATTTCAGAAAAAAAGTTTCAGAAAACCGAAAACAAATTGATATTTGCAGAAACTGCACGGAAGGGTTAAAAGTATAAGCGTGTTTAAAATTTAAAAAAAATAAACGTGGCAAAAATTATAGTTACCGGAGGAACCGGATATATCGGGTCGCATACAGCAACAGAGCTTATTAACTCCGGATATGAGGTTATTATTGTTGATAATTTGTCTAATTCAAACATTAATGTTCTTGACGGAATAAAAAAAATTACGGGGATAAAGCCCGTGTTTTTTAAAACAAACCTTGCCGATGCTTCAGAAACAAAAGGGTTTTTTAATCATGTTGCCGATGCTGATGCTCTAATCCACTTTGCAGCATATAAAGCTGTGGGAGAATCTGTTAAACACCCCCTTAAATATTATCGCAATAATCTTAACTCTCTTCTGAATGTTTTGGAAAATATGTTTGAAAAAGGTATAAAAAATCTGATATTCTCATCATCCTGCACGGTTTACGGACAAGCTGAAAATCTCCCGGTTACAGAACTGTCTCCGATTTTAAAAGCTGATTCTCCTTACGGTAATACCAAACAAATATCAGAAGAAATAATCAGAGACAGCATTAAAGCATCAACACAAATAAAAGCAATTTCTTTGCGGTACTTTAACCCGATAGGAGCTCACGAGAGTGCAGAAATCGGAGAATTACCGACAGGAGAGCCGAATAACCTTGTCCCTTACATAACACAAACAGCAGCGGGAATAAGAGAACAGTTAAAAATTTTCGGTAACGATTACAATACTCCCGACGGCACGGCAATAAGAGATTATATACACGTTACGGATTTGGCAAAAGCACATACGGCAGCTCTGCAACGCTTACTGAACCTCGAAAATAAATCAAATTACGAAATTTTTAATATCGGAACAGGAGAGGGAAATTCCGTTGCAGAAGTTGTCAGAACATTTGAAAAAGTAACCGGCATTAAATTAAACACTAAAGTTGTCGGCAGGCGACCGGGAGATATAGAAAAAATATGGGCGGATGTGTCTCTTGCCGAAAAAGAATTAAAATGGAAAGCCGAGAAATCTCTCGGAGAAGCACTTTTATCTGCCTGGATAAGAGAAAAAAAATATAGGGGTATTTAACAACTGCGAAAAAACATGAACACTGTAAAATTTTATTTATTTTTTGCGATTTTTTTATTCGGATTTAAAAACATTATCGGTCAAACTCCTGACGGTAAAGAAATGCGCGGGGTTTGGGTTGCAACTGTCAAACATTTGGACTATCCGAGCAGCAGTTTTCTTTCTGTCAAAGAGCAAAAAAGAGAATTTGTCGAAATGTTGGATTTTTTTTCCGAAACAGGAATAAATGCCGTATTCTTCCAGGTTCGTCCGGCGGCTGATGCTTTTTTTGACTCCCCTTACGAGCCGTGGTCAGAATGGCTTACGGGAGAACAGGGAAAAGCACCGCATCCGTATTACGACCCTCTGAAGTTTATGATAAAAGAATGTCGCAAGAGAGGAATGCAGTTTCATGCATGGATAAACCCTTTCAGAGCTGTTGCAACCATTGAATTTGCAGATATTTCAAAAAATCACATAACAAACCGCAAACCCGAATGGTTCTTTACATATGATGTTAATAAATATTTTGACCCCGGAATCCCGGAAGTAAGAAAATATATTGTTAAAATAATTAAAGACATTGTAAGACGATACGACATTGACGGCATTCACTTTGACGATTATTTTTATCCGTATCCTGTCAGAGACGAAAACAACAAGATTGTCCAAGTTCCTGATTATAAAACATATCAAAAATATAACTCCGGATTTAACAATATTGAAGATTGGAGAAGAAATAACCTGGATTTATTTATAAAAGACGTTTATGATGCCGTGAAAAATGAAAACCCGTATATCAGTTTCGGTATCGCTCCCTCCGGAATTTGGAGGAACAAGGGGAAAGACCCGAAAGGTTCAGACACAAGGGGTTTTGCTCACTATGATTACTTGTATTCTGATGTGCTGAAATGGCTGAAAAACGGATGGGTTGATTATGTTGCACCTCAGATATATTGGCCCGTAGGGAACAAATACGCTGACTATAAAACACTTGTGGAGTGGTGGAGCAAACATACTTACGGCAAGCAACTTTATATCGGGCATGCCGTTTATAATGCCGGAAAAGATGCCGCATCCCGAGCGTGGCGAAATCCTGAAGAATTACCGAAACAAATTCGAATAAACCGAAAAACTCCCGAAGTTCTGGGCAGTATTTTTTACAGGGCAAGTTCTTTGAAAAAAAATCCTCTCGGTTTTTGCGACAGTCTGAAAAATAACTATTACAAAATAAAAACGACACCTCCGGAAATTCCGTTTATACAACCGCCCGACACATTTATTATTGCCGAAAATGACAATAAGTATGAACTGCCTCCGACAAGAACAGACGCCTGTGTGCCGTTTAATGTTTTTGTAACCGAGCTCGGGAATAAAATAATGGTTTCCTGGGAAAGCAAAGAAAAAAGCAAAGGTTTAACATATATAGTTTATAAGACCGCTTCTGAAAGTTCAAAACAAATAAAAACAACAAGCATTATTGCCGAAACAAATAAAACATATATCCTTTTAAAAAGAAGAAGATTGCCTTTTTTCAGAAAAAAATACGGAATTACGGTTACGGCAACCGGAAAATCTCAGACAGAAAGCCCGGCAAGTAAAGTTGTTTTTGTAAAGCTGTAAGTATTAACTAAAGAAATTTTTCAAATCTCGTCGGTCTTTTTTTGTCGGTCTGCCGGAACCTCTGTCTCTTTGCAGTAAAGTCTTTTTGTTTATTACCTCAAGGGTGTCAAGGTGTTCTTGCGGTGTTATTTCTTCTATGTAATCGGAAACAAGCTTTGCCCCTATTCTGTTGTGTAAAATTTCTTTTATGCGGTATATTCTGAAAACGGGCGGGTGTTTTATTTTAATCTCATCTCCGACTTTTATCAGTCTTGACGGTTTCAAGGCTGCATCATCAATAAAAACGTGTTTTTTTTTACACGCTTCTGCGGCTTTGTTGCGGGTTTTATACAACCTTACCGACCATAAAAATTTATCAATGCGTTCTGTCGGATTGCTCATTTTTTTTATTTAACTTTTCAGACTCTTTTTCTGCATCGTATCTGCTGTTAAAAAAATTCATCGCTCGGTCAATTCCGATTGTTCCGAAAGTTTTTATTGCTTCAATCATTTTTTCTGTCCTTTCCGGAAGAAGTTTTTTTTCATCCTCATTCCACGCAGACAAGACGTAGTCGGCTTGGTATCCTTTTCGAAATTTATTACCGATACCGAAACGCAAACGATTAAAGTTTTGATGTCCTAAAACGGCGATTATGTCTTTTAGTCCGTTGTGCCCGCCGTCTCCTCCGTTTTTTTTCAGGCGAATTGTTCCGAAGCTCAACGCTAAGTCATCAACAACTACAAGAGTGTTTTTTGTATCGACTTTTTCTTTTTTCATCCAATAATCAACAGCTTTACCGCTTAAATTCATAAATGTCATTGGCTTAACGAGAACAAAAATTCTTCCCCGATATTTTACTTTTGTCACATCTGCATAACGCTTGTGCTCAAAAACAGCATCGGACGCTTCGGCAAAAGCGTCCAATACTTTAAATCCTATGTTATGTCGAGTTTCGGCATATTCTTCGCCCGGATTTCCCAACCCGATGATAAGATATTTCATCTTATTTCCATCTGTATCCTTCTGTGCATTTCTTTTAAAGAACCACATCGGAAACGGTTATATTATTTTTCGGTTGTCGGTTCTTCTTCTCCGGCTTCTCCTTCTTCTCCTTCCTCTTCATCCGTAAGTGCTCCTGTTGATTTAGCCAGACGAGTTACGTTAACGGTAACAACAACCGATTGAGGATCTAAAAACTCAAGATTATCATACATTTCGTTCAAATCATTGATTCTTACAGCTTCTCCTATACCTAAATCCGTAACGTCAATATCAATATAATCAGGCATATTATCAGCGGTTGCTTTTACCAGCAACTTTCTTCTGTTAACCTGAAGGACTCCGCCTGCTTTTACTCCTTTTGACAAACCGGATGTTTTTACGGGAACAGGTATTTTAAAAGCCCTTGAAGTATCTATTCTGTAAAAATCAATATGTTGAATATCATCTGTTACCGGGTGAAAATCTATATCTTTCAAAATAGCCTGACATTTCTTGCCGTCAATATCCAAGTTTACGATGTATGAATTAGGCGTATAAACTAATTTTCTGAAATTGTTTCTGTGTGCATAGAAATGAATGTTTTCTTTTTCTTGACCGTATAGAACACAGGGAACATTTTCTTCTTTTCGCAACTGTTTGGTTGCCTTTTTTCCGATTTCCTTTCTTTCTTTTGCCTTAATTTCTATTGATTTCATATTTGTCTTTGTTTTTGATGCTACTCAGATTTACAAAAAACTTCTTGTGAAGAAAGCCGTAAATCCCCATTACATCCGTTAATAATCTCAGCTTTTTTAAATTTCGGGCGGCAAATATAATTAATATATTTATAAAACAGAAAATTTTAAATTGTACTTAGTTTGTTTGCAGAAAACTTGAGCTTATTGACTGATAGTGGTATATTTTATCAATAACTTTTGCAAATAAATCGGCAACAGACAAAACCTTAATTTTACCGGTTTCTTTTTTTAACGGTATTGTATCAGAAACAATTAGTTCCTTTAATTTAGAGGATTCAATTTTTTCATAGGCATTTCCGGATAAAACAGGATGTGTTATAACGGCTCTTACACTTAAGGCTCCGTTTTCCAAAAGAACTTCAGCAGCTTTTACAATCGTTCCGGCTGTATCAATAATATCATCAACTAAAATGACATTTTTCCCTTTTACGTCTCCGATAATCCTCATCTCACTAACTTCGTTCGCTTTTTCTCTTGATTTATACCCTATAACCATAGGTGCTCCAAGGAATTTAGCATAAGCATTTGCTCTTTTAGTTCCGCCTGTATCCGGAGAGGCAATAGCTATATTTTCAAGCCCCAAACTTTTAATATACGGAATAAAAACGGCAGAGGCAAAAAGATGATCAACGGGAACATTAAAAAAGCCTTGTATTTGATCGGCATGCAAATCCATTGTTATTATCCTGTCAACACCTGCTGCTGTTAAGATGTCTGCAACCAATTTTGCCGCTATTGCAACCCTGGGTCGGTCTTTTCTGTCTTGCCTTGCAAAACCGAAATACGGAATAACGGCAACAACTTTATATGCCGAGGCTCGTCTGGCAGCATCAATCATTAAAAGAAGTTCAAACAAGTTATCTGAAGGCTGAAAAGTTGACTGAACAATAAAAACAAAGTTTCCTCTTACCGTTTCTTCATACCCGGGCTGATATTCTCCGTCGCTGAACTTTGTAACAAATGACCTTCCTAACTCAATCCCGTAGTTTTCCGTAATTTTCTGTGCAAGATATTTTGATGCTTGACCCGAAAATATTTTAATGTCAGAGTGCATAAGATATAAAAGATTAATATTCTGCTTTTAAAAATGCAAAGGTATTTATTTTTTCAGGTTAAAAATAATTTTTATTATTCCGTTTTCGTATCAAAAAGAGGATTTTCCCGAAACCGGCTTTCATAGCCTTCGTCCGGCGGCAAATCACTTTTTTCTGATGCTTCAACTGCAAGAGCGTCACATCTTTCATTTTCGGGTATGTTTGAGTGCCCTTTTACCCACACAAGCCTTACTTTGTGCTTCCTGAAAACTTTAAGAAACCGTTTCCATAAATCTGAATTCTGTTTTTTGTTAAAGTTCTTTTTTTCCCAAGAAAAAACCCAACCTTTTTCAACTGCATTTACGACATAAGATGAGTCCGAATAAACAGTAACACGGCTTTCGTTTTTTTTCAACGCTTCAAGTCCGATTATTACTCCCAAAAGTTCCATTCTGTTATTTGTCGTTAATCTAAAGCCTCCTGAAAGCTCTTTTCGGTATTTACCCGCAAGTAAAACTACGCCGTAACCGCCGGGTCCGGGATTTCCCCGTGATGCTCCGTCAGTATATATCGTTATTTCCATACCTTGCAAAGGTACAAAATTTTCGGAGTAATTCAGAGTTTTAGCAGATAAAAATATGTTTTATAAAACATTTTTAAATCAGTATTTAATGTTATTTTTGTGGAGTTTTAAACAATTTTTAATGTACGCTATGTCAAATGTCATAAAGATAAAAAAAGGATTAGATATAAAATTGGCCGGATTACCGGAAAAAAAGTTGCACACACTTTCCTCGCTGAGTTCATATGGCATAAAACCGACGAACTTTCCCGGAATAACACCAAAAGTTGTTTCAAAAATCGGTACTGAAGTAAAGGCAGGCAGCACACTTTTTTATGATAAATATAACCCTGACGTTGTTTTCTCTTCTCCCGTAAGCGGAAAGGTTGCAGCAATTCACAGAGGAGAAAGAAGGCGAATACTGGAATTTGTAATTGAACCTGACGGAAAAAACGAAAGCGAAGTTTTTAAAAAAGAAAATCCCGAAAATTTAAGCAAGGAAGAAATTAAAGAAAACATATTAAAAAGCGGTTGTTGGCCTTTTATCAGACAGCGTCCTTTCAATATTACGGCAAATCCGAATATTGCTCCCCGCGACATTTTTATTACGTCTTTTGATTCCGCTCCTTTAGCTGCAGATTATAATTACATTGTTAAAGATGATTTTTCTGCATTTCAGACAGGTGTTAATGCATTAAAAAAACTAACGGAAGGAAATGTTTATCTCGGAATTAAAGCCGGAGAAACAGCAAACCCATTTTCAAATACCGCAAATGTCGAAAAATATGAATTTTCGGGACCACACCCTGCCGGGAATGTAGGAGTACAAATCAATAAAATAAAACCGATAAACAAAGGTGAAGTTGTTTGGACATTAAGTGCTGCCGATGTTATAATAATAGGACGGTTATTTGAAACCGGAACATATAATCCGGAGAGAATTATTGCTCTCGGCGGATCGGAAATAAAGCATCCTCAATATTATAAAACCTTACTCGGAACTAACGTTTCTGAAATTCTTAAAGAACAATTAAAAGATAACGGCATTAATAAAAGAATTATATCAGGAAATGTTCTTACCGGTGAAAAAATATCCGAAAATGAGTATATCGGTTTTTATGATACATCTGTAACGGTTATTCCGGAAGGAGATAAACCTGAGTTTTTCGGATGGGCAAAACCGGGTTTTAATAAATTCAGTATGTCCAGAACATTTTTCAGCTGGCTTAACCCTAAAAAAGAATGGGTTTTAGATGCAAACATTCATGGCGGAGAGCGTCCGTTTATAGTAACCGGAGAAATGGAAAAGGTTTTTCCGATGGATATTTTTCCTATGCAATTGATAAAAGCAATAATTATAAAAGACCTTGACTTAATGGAAGAACTCGGTATTTATGAAGTTGCGGAGGAAGATTTTGCTCTTTGCGAGGTAATAAATACATCTAAAATAGAAATACAAAAGATAATAAGAGAGGGGTTTGAATTTGCAATAAAAGAACTCGGATAATTAAATACAAAAATCTCAACAGAAATATATAAATATAAACATGAAAGGTTTAGAAAAATATTTTGAAAAAATAAAACCTAACTTTGAAAAAGGCGGAAAATATGAAAAGTGGGGATCCGTTTTTGAAAGTTTTGAAACATTTTTATTTGTTCCCGCAAAAACAGCACCTAAAAGAGGTGCACATATTCGCGATGCTATTGACACTAAGCGATTAATGATCATAGTAGTTATAGCCTTAATTCCGTCTTTATTGTTCGGTATGTGGAATACAGGATATCAACATTTTTTGTCAACGGGAACCGATGTCGGGTTTTGGCAGGAATTTTTGTACGGTTTCATAAAAGTGATGCCTCTTGTGCTGGTGTCATATATTGCCGGTCTCGGAACAGAGTTTGTTTTTGTTTATATAAAGAAAAAAGAAATTGAAGAGGGTTTTTTAGTATCCGGTTTACTGATTCCTCTGATAGTTCCCGTAGACGTTCCTCTTTGGATGGTTGCTGTTGCAACGATTCTTGCTGTTATTCTCGGAAAAGAAGTTTTCGGCGGAACGGGAATGAATATTTTCAACCCGGCTTTGCTTGCCAGAGCATTTTTGTTTTTCGGGTACGCAAAAAAAATGTCCGGAGATAAGGTTTGGATTTCCGGTCTTGAAAAAGGACAAAATGTTATTGACGGATTTTCGGGGGCAACACCTCTTGCTCAATTTGCCGGAACAACAAAAGAACAATTAGCCGACGGCGGCTTTAAAATTTTTGACGGGCTTCACAATAATATTGTGTCTGCCTATGATATGTTTATGGGATGGATTCCGGGATCCGTAGGCGAAACCTCTACTTTAATGATATTGATAGGTGCTGCAATTTTGGTATATACCGGTGTTGCAAGCTGGAAAATTATGCTTTCCGGATTCCTGGGAGCATCTGCCATAGGATTATTGCTTAATATTTTACCGGACGGTATGAATCCGTATTTTGAGCTACCCTTTTACTATCACCTTATTTCAGGCGGGTTGGCATTCGGAATTGTTTTTATGGCTACGGATCCGGTTACATCGGCACAAACAGAAAAAGGAAAATGGATTTACGGAGCCCTAACAGGTGTGCTTATAGTTATAATAAGAGTCTTTAATCCCGGTTATCCGGAAGGAACAATGCTTGCCATATTATTAATGAACGCCTTTGCTCCGTTAATTGACCATTACATAATAAGAGCAAACGTTAAAAAACGAATGAAACGTATAAAAGTTAATGCTTAACCCGGTTTTGTTAAAAATATAAATAACAGACAAATGAAATTAGATA
Source organism: Bacteroidales bacterium (assembly GCA_026987795.1). GTDB lineage: Bacteria > Bacteroidota > Bacteroidia > Bacteroidales > JAADGE01 > JAADGE01. Next base: position 8,519 of record JALSMF010000195.1, on the reverse strand, counting down.
CAAACAGCAATTTATACACATTTTTATATTCTTCAATTCTTGTTATTGTTGTTGCTGCAGCATTGGCATTTACGGCTGTCAAGCTAAAACCTCTTCAGGATAAAAATGTCAAAGTTGAAAAAATGAAGAATATATTGCAGTCAATAGGAGTTGTTGCAAGTGCAGAAAATGCAGAAGACCTTTACAATAAATATATTACAGACTCTTATACCGTAAATGCTAAAGGAGAAAAAATCGAAGGAAAAGATGCTTTTTCGGTTAATATGAAAAAACAATTTAAGCTAAAATCTGAAAACCGGACTCTTCCTGTTTATGAAGCAAAAATTGATGACGGTTCAAAAAAAATAATAATTCCTTTACGGGGAAAGGGGCTTTGGGGTCCTATTTGGGGCTATTTTGCATTAAATGATGATTATAATACAATATACGGGGCAGTTTTTGACCACAAGGGAGAGACTCCCGGTTTGGGTGCAGAAATTGCAACAAAAGAATTTCAAAAACAGTTTGCAGGAAAAACACTTTTTGACGGAGAAAACCTTGTTTCAATAACTGTTTATAAAGGCGGCAGCGGATCTGCAGAAAAAGCCGGAGATACAAAACACGGTATTGACGGAATTTCCGGCGGAACTATAACAAGTAAAGATTTAGAAAAAATGGTAAAAGACGAATGGTTGTTTTCGTATAAAAGTTTCCTTGTTAAAAATAAAGAACTAAAGAAATAATAAAAATGGGAAAAAATTTAAAACTTATTACAGACCCTTTAAACCTAAATAATCCTATTACGGTTCAGGTACTGGGGATATGTTCAGCTCTTGCGGTTACGGTAAAACTTATGCCGGCAATAGTTATGTCATTGTCCGTAATTGCCGTAATGGCTTTTGCAAATGTTATAATTTCGCTTTTAAGAAATACAATTCCTTCTCGTATCAGAATTATTGTTCAATTAGTGGTAATCGCAGCCTTAGTAATTATTGTAGACCAAATATTGAAAGCATATGTTTATGACATAAGCAAACAACTTTCAGTTTTTGTCGGCTTGATTATAACAAATTGTATTATTATGGGAAGACTTGAGGCATTTGCTCTCGGAAACAAACCTATTCCTTCTTTTTTAGACGGTATCGGAAACGGAGCGGGTTATGCCGTTATCCTTATAATTGTTTCTGCCGTCAGAGAATTTTTCGGATCGGGTTCTCTTGCAGGGTTTAAAATAATACCTCAAAGTTTTTATGACTTCGGGTATGCCGATAACGGACTTATAATTTTACCTCCTATGGCATTAATTATAGTAGGTGTAATTATTTGGGTTCAAAGAAGTAAAACAAGAGAGCTTATTGAAAATTAAAAATATACGAAAATTGAAATAAAATGGAAGAATATATAAACATCTTCGTAAAATCTGTTTTTGTTGATAATATGATATTTGCCTACTTTTTAGGCATGTGCTCATATCTTGCTGTGTCAAAAACAGTTAATACAGCAACCGGGCTTGGAATAGCAGTGATATTTGTTTTAGGAATAACGGTTCCTGTTAACTGGCTGTTAGAAAACTATATCCTGAAAGAAGGTGCTTTAACTTGGCTGCTGGGAGATTCGGCAACGAATATTGATTTAAGTTTTCTGAGTTTCATTATGTTTATTGCCGTTATAGCATCAATGGTTCAGCTTGTAGAAATGATTGTAGAAAAGTTTGCTCCGGCATTATATTCCTCATTAGGAATATTTCTTCCTCTTATTGCGGTAAACTGTGCAATTCTCGGAGGAGCATTATTTATGCAAGAAAGAGAATATGCATCAATAGGTGAGGCTACTGTATTCGGGCTCGGCTCCGGTATCGGTTGGTTTCTGGCAATCGTAGGTATTGCGGCAATAAGAGAGAAAATAAGATACTCAAACGTTCCGGCTCCTTTAAGAGGCATAGGCATTACATTTATTGCAACAGGTTTAATGGGAATAGCCTTTATGACCTTTATGGGAATAAAATTATAACAAACTTTAAATAATAATATTTTTCAAATATGTTTATATCAGCAGTTCAGCAATCGATTACTGAAATCATAACAATAAGTGTTATCGCATTTTTGATTATAATACTTCTCTTAGTTTTGATATTACTTTTTGCTAAATCTAAGCTTTTACCTTCCGGAGAAGTAAAAATTAATATCAACGATGATGAAGAGCACCTTCTTACAGTATCTCCCGGAAGTACCCTGTTATCAACACTTCAAAGTAATAAAATACTCTTACCGTCGGCTTGCGGAGGAGGAGGAACCTGCGGTATGTGCGAATGTGAAGTATTAGAAGGCGGCGGAGAAATCCTTCCGACGGAAAAACCGTTTTTTACAAGAAAAGAAATAAAAGAACACAAACGTCTTGCCTGCCAGGTAAAGGTTAAAGAAGACATGAAAATTCAAATTCCTAAAGAAATAATGGGAATTAAAAAATGGGAATGCGAAGTTATTTCAAACAAAAATGTTGCAACATTTATTAAAGAGTTTATAGTTAAGCTTCCGGACGGAGAAAATCTTGATTTTCGCTCGGGCGGGTACATACAAATAGACGTGCCTAAAGTTACGGTACATTTTAAAGATTTTGATATTGAAGAAGAATACAGGGAAGATTGGGATAAGTTCAAAATGTGGGATTTAACAATGAAAAACACAGAGGAAACTTATCGGGCATATTCTATGGCAAACCACCCCGCTGAAGGAAATATAATAATGTTGAATATAAGAATAGCAACCCCGCCGTGGGATAAAGCTAAGGGTACATTTATGAATGTTAATCCCGGTATTTGTTCCTCCTATATATTTTCAAAAAAACCGGGAGATAAAGTAACAATTTCAGGACCTTACGGTGAATTCTTTATAAAAGATACAGACAACGAAATGATGTTTATAGGCGGAGGTGCCGGAATGGCTCCTATGCGGTCTCATATTTTTGACCAGTTTAAAACAAAAAAAACAAAACGAAAAGCAACGTTTTGGTACGGAGCCCGTTCCTTGCGAGAGGCTTTTTATGTAGAAGATTTTGATGAAATTGCAGCCGAAAATGAAAACTTTGAATGGCATCTTGCTTTGTCTGAACCGTTAGAAAGTGACAACTGGACAGGTCCTACCGGATTTATACATCAGGTAATTTATGATATGTATCTTAAAAATCACGAAGAGCCGGAAGAAATTGAATACTATCTTTGCGGACCGCCGATGATGAATGCCGCAGTAGAAAAAATGCTGTTTGATCTTGGTGTTCCGGAAGAAAATATAATGTTTGACGATTTCGGAGGATAGAAATAAGTAAAGTATAACAAACACAAAAAGGTCTTTTCCTATTAAAAAACGAAAAGACCTTTTTGTGTTTTCGGAAAAAATTAAAATTTTGTACGGCTGCTTATAAAAACAAAAAACCCTGTTAATTTTTAAACTAACAGGGTTTTTTCAAATCTGCTGACCCACCAGGACTCGAACCTAGAACGGATGGACCAAAACCATCTGTGTTACCATTACACCATGGGTCAGTGTTTTGAGGGTGCAAATTTATTATATTTTTTTATGTTTGTGCAAATTTTTATAAAATTATTTTAAAAAAGTTTAAATTTACGACAAAACAAATCAACTATATAAAAATGACGCAAGTTTTTCTGTCATTAGGCAGCAACAAGGGAGACAGGTTGAGTAATATTAATAACGCTGTCGAAAATATCGGTAACAGCATAGGGGAAATAATCAATGTTTCCGAGGTTTTTGAAACAAAGTCCTGGGGATATGACGATTTTGATTACTTAAATATTGTTGTTATGACAAAAACTCTGTTGTCTCCGAAAAGTTTACTCGCAAAAACACAACGTATAGAAAAAGAACTCGGCAGAAAAACAAAATCATATAAGCAAGGAGAAAACGTTGTTTACCGAGCACGAGAAATTGATATAGATATTTTATTCTTCGGAAATAAAATTATAAACTCTCGAAATCTTACTGTCCCCCACCCTTTGCTTCATCTCAGAAGTTTTGTATTAGAACCGCTGTTGCAGGTCGCACCCGGTTTTATTCACCCGGTTTTTAATCTTTCGATTAAAGAATTAGAACAAAACATTAATCAGTTGCGGCAAGATTTATGACCTCTCTTAAAAAAATATATTCGCTTATTTTTGTATTTTTTTTGATAAAAAATAAAAAACTACTTTTGTACTTAAATTTAACCATAATTTTATCCTTTTGAACTTTGCATTATTTACGGCAAAACGAATAACTTTTTCGCAGATAAATAAAAAAAGAATGTCTGCCTCTGTGCTCAACATTGCTGTCAGTGTTGTAGCCGTCGGTATTGCCGTTATGATTATTACCGTTTCTGTCGTAACGGGTTTTAAAGACGGTGTTTATAAAAAAATAATCGGTTTTCAGGCACATATCACAATAAAAAACAGAGATATAAATGAAACTTACGAAACTCTTCCCGTAAGCAAAAAACAACCCTTTTATCCGGGTATTACCAAAATAAAGGGAATAAACCATATTCAAATTTATGCAACAAAGCCGGGTATTATAAAAACAAGCTCCGAAGTTCAAGGTATAATACTAAAAGGTGTGGGTAATGATTATAATTGGAACTTTTTAAAAGAAAACCTGATTGAAGGAAGAGTCCCTGATATTTTTGCCGATAAAAAAACAAACGATATCCTTATTTCTGAAAAAACAGCAAGTTTACTAAATTATAAAACAGGCGACAACGTTGATATTTTCTTTATTCAAAATCCGCCGAAAGCACGACGTTTTAAAGTTTGCGGTATATACAAAACCGGAATGCAGGAGCTTGACAAAATGATTGCCGTTTGCGATATCAGACAAATTCAAAAAATAAACGGCTGGAACAAAGACCAAATAAGCGGTTTTGAAGTTTTTATCGATGATTTTGTTAACCCCGAAGAAATGACAGAAAAGGTACAGGATGAAGTAGCTTCGGTAATAAACGAAGACGGAAGTATGCTAAAAGTCAGTAATTACCTCCGTGATAATGCTTTTATTGTGCAATGGCTCAAACTTTCCGATACAAATGTTGTCGTAATACTTACACTTATGATAATTGTTTCTGTTTTAAGTATGATAGCCGCACTGCTGACAATAATTCTCGAGCGCACATCTATGATAGGTATTTTTAAAGCTCTTGGTGCAGATAATTCTAAAATTATTAATATCTTTTTATACAACGGAGCATTTCTCATTTTAAAGGGATTAATAATCGGTAATATATTAAGTATCGGAATTTTATTGTTGCAGCAGTTTTTTAAACTCATTCCGCTTAATCCGGATTTGTATTATGTTGACAGCGTTCCTGTTGATTTTAATATCTTTAATATCTTATTATTAAATGCCGGAACATTGATTATAAGTATTTTAGTTTTAATATTACCGGCTTTGTTAGTTGCAAAAATTCATCCGTCAAAAACAATTTCTTTTAAATAAATAATTCAATGAGCTATGTCGAAAATATTAAGGACAAACTTCTTAAAGCGTTACAAAACAAGCTTCCGGGACACTCTTCCCATATTAAGATGATGCCTGAAAGCCGATTGAATATGTCTTATGATTTTGATATAAATAACGTTAAGAAAAGTGCCGTTCTTTTATTGTTATTTCCCGAAAACAAAACTTATAAGCTCATTTTTATCAAACGTGCGGAAGATAACGGCAGTCATTCCGGACAAATTGCTTTTCCGGGAGGAAAAGTTGAAATATCAGACAAGGATCTTGAATATACAGCATTACGCGAAACAGAAGAGGAAATAGGAATAAAAAAAGAAAATGTCAGAATAATACGAGGTTTAACACCTTTGTTTATTCCTGTCAGCAAATTTTTAGTTTATCCTTTTGTCGGGATAATTGATTATTTTCCGAAATTATGTATTAATAAAAAAGAGGTTCAGGATGTTTATTTTGCAGATTTTAAAATTGTCGTTTCCGCAGAAAAAACAGAAAAATACGTCTCGACAAGAAACGAAAAAATAACGGCACCTTTTTATGTTTTTAAAGAATTTGAAATATGGGGTGCTTCCGCTATGATTTTAAGCGAATTTGCAGATTTGTTAAAAAAAGATTTTAATTAAAATGGGAAAAAACAAGCTTAAACGATTTAAAGAAAACGAAACGTTTGAACACCTTTTTCAACCGTCGGCACAGGAAATGTTCACCGGTAATTTTTTTCTCAAAGGGAAATGGAACAAGGAGTATTTTAAAAACAGCAATCCTGTCATTTTGGAAGTCGGTTGCGGAAAAGGAGAATATACGGTTGGTCTTGCTCGTAAATATCCCCAAAAAAATTTCATCGGTATTGATATAAAAGGTCCTCGACTTTGGCGAGGTGCAAAAACCGTGAAAGAAGAGGGTTTAAAAAATGCCGCTTTTATCAGAAATAAAGTGGAGTTTCTTACATCCTTTTTTGCACCTGACGAAATTCGTGAAATCTGGATAACTTTTCCTGACCCCCAACCTAAAAAAATGAAAAAACGCCTTACCTCAGCCCGTTTCCTTAAAATTTATTCGGAAATTTTACACCCGGAAGGAATAATTCACCTCAAAACCGACAGTATTTTAATGCACGAGTTTACAAAAAAAATTACGGAAGTAAACAATATTGAGACTCTTTTCTCGACAGATGATTTATACGGAGCAGGTGTTAAAAATGAAGTAACAGAAATTAAAACATTCTATGAGCAAAAATTTCTGGAAGACAGACTTAAAATTACCTATTTAAAATTCCGTTTAAACGGAAAGTCAGAATTTATAAATCCGAAAGAGTAAATATCTTATTTTTTAATAAAGTCTTTGGTTAGGTATTGCAAATATGCTTTCCCGAGAATATTGTTTTCATCTGTGTTTTTATATATAAAGTAGCCATTTTTGTTAATATCAAAAACCTGTGTTGTTGAATCGGTAATAAAGCCGAAGCCGTTATTAAAACTGTAAAATGCAAAACTCTTTGATTGTTTTGAAAAAATATCTTTTCCGAAAATAAAATCATCGGTATTGATATTTAACTGAGAAAGCAGTGTTGTCGAAATATCCGTTTGTCCTGCGAACTTATTAATTACGGTGTCTTTTTTTATGGCTCCTCCCGTCCAAATCATCGGGATTTTATACCTTACGGGAACATAAGGACTTGTGTTCTCAGGCAACCTGCTCCCGTGATCGGCAACAAAAATTATCAGTGTATTTTTTCGGCTTTTCAGGGTTTTCATTTTGTGAATAAATTCTCCGATTGATTTATCCGTGTAATAAACCGAGTTTAAAAAACGACTGTCTTCGTCATTTCCCCGAAAAACAGTTTTCATAGGGACGTCGAAAGGTTCGTGGCTGCTCAGTGTCATACAAACTTTAAAATAAAGGCTTGTATCGGCTTTGCACTCTTCATACAGTTTATTGAAAACAATATGGTCGTGAACTCCCCATTTTGAATTTCTGTTTGCTTTAGGAAAATCATTAATTGTAATGACTTTGTCAAATTTATTATGTAACAGATAAGGCTTTATATCTGCAAAATTTATATCAAACCCGCAAATCCATTCCGTACTGTAGCCCGATTTTTTTAATTTTTCCGTTATTGTAGGTATTTTTTCTGCTTTATTCGGATAGCTCATCATACTTGTTTTAGGAAGTGACGGGTAGCCGCTTAGTATTGCAAATATTCCCTTTACGGTTCTGTCTCCGGTTGCATAAAAATTTTTAAAAATAATACCTTCTTCGGCTATTTTATTTAAATTCGGGGTTATTCCGTCTTTTCCGCCGAAAGGTTTTATAACTTTTGCCGTGAAGCTTTCCAAAATTACAATAACAATATTCGGTTTGTTTATTTTAAGAACTTTGTCGGTATCCGGTTTCTCTTTTACACGGGGATATAAAAAACGAAAATTCTTTTCTGCCGTTTTTTCATCAAAAAATTTTATACTCTCGACTTTTTGAAACTTTTCCAGAGCGTTTCCTAAATTCCAAACAGCATTTATTGCAGTGTGATTTGCAAAAATATTATTTTCAGAAAAATAAACCATCCCGGTATTCATCGGAGCAATACCGACAGAACCTCTTATCGGAAGAATTAAAGAACCTGTTATAAAAATAAAAACCAATGACGTTATTATATCGGATTTTTTAAACTTTTTTAATATCTTATCAACATATTTTTTATATAGAAATACACTCAATGAAAAATATAACACAAAAATTGTTAAAAGTTTTATATACGTTTTTATGTCGGTTGATGCTGCCGCATCTGCAGGGTCTTTTAGGTATAACAGAACCGTAGCATCAATTCTGAACCTCCAGTTTCTGTATAGTTCCGCATCCGAAATAATGATTAGTGCAGAAATAAACATTAAAAATATCGTATATGCGTTTATGAACTTCCTGTAATATTTCGGATTCAATCGAGGACTTAAAATAATTAACAATCCCGGGAGCACACAAAAATAACCTGTTACGGAAGCATCTTGATGCGCTCCGTGTAAAAATAAAAGGAAAACTTCTGATACA
>JALSMF010000194.1 GCA_026987795.1 Bacteroidales bacterium | reverse complement strand
ATACAAATTTTGCAAGTTCGGAAGTATCTTCTTTTGTGCTGTCTTTTAGTTGCATAACCGGGCCGTCGTAATATTGCAAAAATAAATTATGATTTTTTAATTCGGGGAAATACTTCTCTCCTCTGTCGGTAAGTTTAAATTGCACCAAACCTCTGCCTCTGTTATAATGCGGGCGGTCTAATTGCTTATATGCCGATAATTTTAAAGAAGGGTAACCTTCAGTTGACATAGTCATAAAAGCACCGGCACAAATACCGATAAGTCCCTTGCCTTTTTTCATTACAAAATTGCGAATGCTGTCAACACCGTTTTTCCCAAGATTGTTAAATTCTTTGCTTCCGCTGCCTCCGGGGAAAATAATTACATCAAAATCAGAAAGTTTTCCTTCAGCAATATCATATCCGTCAACGGCTTTTCCTTCAATGTCTTTATCAATTTTCAGAGCTTCCAAAGTTTCAGTAACACAAACCGAACTTGCTCCGTTTCCGGAAAATACGGCAACGTGTATTTTATCTGAACTTGTTTGTTTTTTATGGTTATCGGATGTTTTTGTTTTACAGGAAAACAACAAGGCTGTTATGACAACAACAAACAATTTAGTTTTCATATTTCAGTTTTATAAGTCAAGGTTAAATTCTTTTTTATACATTTTTTTTACATAGGCATTAACCCAAGTATAATAATCTTCAATTTTTGATTTTGAAACCGTATTGTTTCGCATTTCATCTATCAGCCGATTTCCTTTTGAGAATATTTTATTTTCGTAAGGCTTAATAATTTGAGTAATACCGGTTCCTTCTGCATTTGAAATTGCATTAACATTCAAATATCTTCGTTCATATTTTCCCCAGCGAATCGGGAAACACTGCTTTTTAAGTGTAAGTGCGGCATTACAAATCGGCGAATCTTCAATTTTTTTATTATATTTCAAGATATCGGGAAATTTATTTTTTGTTTTAATCCATACAGGAATCGCTATTGATGTTAAAGGGAAGCCTACTGTTGCCCACATCATAGTGTTATCAGGATTTTCATTTTTTTTAACACCCTGAATTACAACGGAAGAGGAAGATCCTGTTCGCGGAATATAATCTCCGAAAGCGGCAAATGCGGGTGTATTTGCCGGGCGATTTCCGTATTTTTGATATAAATCTTCTTTAATTAAAGAATGATACAAGGTGCGAGAAACTTTTCGGGAAATAAATTGGGCATCCATTGTATTGGTTGACACGGCATTATAAAACAATTCGTTTGCCGTATTGTAACGGATATAACCGCTGCTTTCGGTTCCGAGTTTTCCGGTATGAGAGTAATTTGTTCTGATAATATAGCCGAAAGGAGCGACTTTGGGATCGTTTGCATTAAATTTAACATACCCTTTGTTGTTTAATTCGTAATATGCCGCACCGCCGTTTCCGTCAATGACTCCGAAATTAGCTTCAAGACGTGTCGGTTTCGGTATACTGTCGAGCATTGCTTCAAAATCGGCAAGTGTTTTGCAGTTTTGAAGGGCTTTTTTCATCAATTGCCCTTCGTGCCCGGTTTGTTTTATACCGTCGCCGATATTAAGATTATACGAAGCAGAGTTCATTATTGCAAAACCGGTTTCGTTGTATCCTATCCAAATACTTTTTCCTTTTAAATCTTTTGAATTAACAAGACCTATGCAGGCATATTTCCCGTCATCGAAAAAACGAATGATATTATTTATCGCCCAAGTGTCACGGTTTTTCCAAAGTAAAGGACGACCGTCTTTCGTGTATTTTCCGGAAATAACTGCCGTTGTACAGGCATCTGTGTAAAAAGAAAGCGATAATATAAATGACAGTATTATTATTTTCAGTTTCATATGTTTATTTTTATAGTTTAAAAATCTCGGCGTGTAACCCTGCAAAATACACACCGAGATTGCTGATAAAATATTATTTTGCGGGGAACCAACCGCCGTTTGATGTGTTGATTCCGTCGGCATTTTCAACACCTCCGAAAGTGTACAAAGGCATATACATTACATTGAGTTCTTTTGCCGGCAAGGGGAAATGAAGCGGAGTACCCGTTTGCAGCATATCTCGCCTTCTCATATCGAAAAATGCAATGCCGTAACCGGTCATTATAAGTTCGATATCTCTTTCATAAAATAATGCTTTTAAAAAATCCTCATCCGATATTGAATAAGAAAGAGGCGACAGGTTTCCCCTGGTAACTCTTGTCCCGCTGTTTATAATATCTATTGCCGTATTTTTTTGTCCGCTGTGAAACAAAGCTTCTGCCTTTATCAGGTCGTTTTCCGCTACACTAAAATCCGTAACATAATCAGGATTGCTGAATGAATAAGGGTAACGGGTATATTCATAATTTGAAAAATGATAATATCCTCTTTCCGGTCTGAAGTTACAAACTCCGTCATAAGTAAAATCAGAAAGTAAGCGAGCATCCGGCGATGTTGCCTGACCGGGTGCCGGTTCTTGGCTTAAATCAGGGTAGCGATACGGGTATGAAGGGTCCATTAAGTTAATAATTCTTGCATCAATTCGAACCCAGTTATCTCTGGATACCGTATAATGGAAAAAGTAATTGTGCCAAGACACATTATCCATAAAAGGTGCCAAGTCTCTCAATATACCGTTGTTCGCATAATTATAAACTTTTTGCCAGTCAACTTGCTCATTTTCGGCTGCTGTTCTCGGGCAATAAACTAAAAATCTTGCAGCAAAAGAGTTTGCTAAACGAGCCAATTCGTTATTTGAATATTCCGAACCGT
>JALSMF010000193.1 GCA_026987795.1 Bacteroidales bacterium | reverse complement strand
GTTCGTGAGGCATTTAAAGAAGTATTCGATATTATTGATAAATTAAATGATAAAAATCTTACGGGAATATTTCACAGTTTTACGGGAACGAAGAAAGAAGCACAAAAAATAATTGATTACGGCGGATTTAAAATCGGTATAAACGGTATTGTAACCTTTAAAAATTCGGGACTTGATAAAATTGTGCAAGAGATTGATTTACATCATATTGTTTTGGAAACCGATTCGCCGTATTTATCGCCTGTTCCGAAAAGAGGCAGACGAAATGAAAGTTCACATCTTATATACATTGCAGAAAAAATTGCGGAAATAAAAAAAGTTTCGCTTGATAAAGTTGCAAAAGTTACTAACGAAAATGCCGAGGAAATTTTTAAAAATATTTGAAATACAACTCCCCCCGAAATTAAAACAAATGTTTCGTTTATCCGTTTTGTAACAAACATGAATCATGAAACTTCTGTAATGAAAAGTCAAATAGAAATAATCAGCATAAAATTGCGGAGGCAAAACCTCTTGATAAGATACGTATTATTATTACTTTTCTTTATAATAATCGGTATTAAATCAGTATCTCAATCAATCGAAATAAAAAAAAATATATATCTGATTCCGGGGCAAGGGGCTGATGAAAGGTTATTTAAAAATTTGAAATTTGATACTTCAAGATTTGAAATTCATTATATAAAATACAGGATTCCGTATAAAGGAGAGGATATGGAGTCTTATGCTGTGAGATTATCAAATCAAATAGATACAACGAAAGAGTTCTGCCTGATAGGAGTATCGTTAGGAGGAATGATTGCAACAGAAATAAATGAAATATTAAAACCAAAGAAGGTAATAATAATTTCCGGTGCTAAATGCAGGAACGAGTTACCTGCCCGATACAGATTCCAAAAAAGCATACCGATTTATAAAATTGTTCCGAAGCAATTAATAAAGCAATCATCATTTATTGCTCAGCCGCTATTTGAGCCGGACAGAAAAAAAGAGAAAGAAACGTGTGTCTTAATGTTAAAAGACAAAGACCCGACTTTTTTAAAAAGAACAATCGAAATGATTATAAATTGGGACAGAAAATCTTTTGATTCGAATATTGTACATATTCACGGGAATAATGATCATACATTACCGGTAAAAAATATAAAATATAATTATCTTATAAATAACGGTTCTCATATGATGATATTGACACAAACACCCGAAATAAACAATATTATATTATCTGTAATAAGTGATATGTAGTTCTTACAAAAAAATAATTGAACAATTTACAGTTAAAAATATTACTTTTAATAATACTGCTTCCCGCAGAAATTTTTTCCAAGTATATAAAAAGCCGGCTTAGATAAGCCGGCAAAAATAGTGACAGATAATCGTAAATGTTTAAAACTAAAAATTTTCTCGATTCAGATAATATAATTTGTTACTGACTTCGTTGCTTGCTCCGTTTGCCGAAATATGTATGCCGGCATCTTTATCGGCAGCAACACAACTTACGGAACCGTATCTGTAATTGTCATCTTTCATTAATAATGTGTGCTTCCATACAGAACTTGCTTTATCTTTTTCCGAAAACTGAAGACAGTATAAATCAGTATATTCATAAGTCGTAAAATATTGACGACCGGCAAAATCACTTGCCAACTCAAATTGTAATCTGCTTACACGGTTTATATTTGTTTTTGATACCGAAAAATTCGAGTTTCCGTAGGGTTTATATAAAAAATCAACATTATTGTCTAATTGGTTCATCGAAAATCCGACGCTGATATTTCCTGCCGTATCAACTGTTGCCGAAATTTTTTCTATCTCATCATCATTATAAATCAAATTTTGTATCCAATTTGCTCCGTTATCAGTTGAATAAACACTGAAAAGGTCATTATTATCAGCATAGAAGATATGAATAACACCGTCTTTATCAACAACAATGTCGGGATGAGAATATGATCCGTTCGTTGTGATTTGCATTCCGGTATCACCGTAGCGGGCATAGTATTGACCGTAATTTGCATGAGAGTATGCAATATGCACAACATTATCAACATCAACAAATACGGAAGGATAACGAGCCGAACTGTTACCGTCAAAAATTTCATATTGCCAAGAGCCGGAACCTATAGCTTTATGAACAATGTGCATTTGTGAATTAGCTTGTGCATCTGTATAAACAATATAAATTTCCGTATTCGTAATACCGAAATCGGCACCGTTATACAAATCAAAATTATTTTCTGTTTGGTTTAATGTTTCAATACTCCAATTTCCGCCGGCAGGTTTGTAAGCATATTTTAAGCTGTAATCGTCTTGAGCATCAACAGAATATAAAATATGTACCCCTTTATTTTTGTCAACAGCAATTTTATTAAAATCCGCAACATCAGTCCCTGTTGCCGCACTGTCAACAAGCTGAATGTCCCAACCGGCGGGTACAAGTCCCGATAATTCGCTTTGATTATCGTCTTCGGGTTGAATTTCTTCTTTCTTACAAGCATTAAAAAATAATGCTGCTACTGCCATTACTAAAAAAAATTTCTTCATTGTGTAGTTAATTTGGTTAAAAAATATTGAGCAATGGTAAAAATGTTTTGTATTATAAAATTTCTAAACATACAAGTGTCGGTTAAAAAGGCATAAGTGTTTGTATTTTATTTAAATTCGTTTTTTACCTTTGCCGAAAATTTGTGAAAATTCATATCTGCATATTATCAAGCTTGATATTTTTTTCGGTACAATCGGCGGGACAAAATATTGGGGGTCTTAAA
>JALSMF010000192.1 GCA_026987795.1 Bacteroidales bacterium | reverse complement strand
AATTATTGTTTTGCTTTCATTTTTATTTTTCCGCTGATTAATATTGTAAAGAATAAAAATAACTATAAGTAACGGAATAGATATATAAGGAGGTAAAAGGCTAAATATCAGATAAATAAGCATAGCTATACCATCTCCTCCCCCACCGCTGCCGCCGGAATATCCGCCGCCGCCGGAATATGAATGTCCTCCTCCCGGGCGTGCCCACAATAGATCAATGAAGAAAGGACTTATAATAAAAATAAATGTCAAAAGAGTTATCAGTAAGTAAAATAATCTTTGTTTTTTATTAATCATAACAAACAATTTATTAAGTAAATTAAGTAATTAAAGGTCAACCTCTAAATCATCGGGTAACTCGTTAATATCATTTTCAACGGGAGGAATATATTCTGCAAATATTTTTTTGCATTTTTTTATTTCAGCCAAAAAAGCATCAGCTGTATTATTTTGATTAAAAATACTTTGAAAATTTTCATTGATATTTTGCCACTCCTCATCCGGAACGGCTGTAAACGCTCCTCTATCAGGCAAAACAAACACTTGCTTCTCAAAAACGGATACATATATTAATACTCCTGTTTTTTCATTTGTAAACCTGATTCCTCCTTTTTGAAAAATTGCCCTGCCGTAAATTTCAGTATTACGTTTCAGCCTTTTATTTTTTATCAGAAATCGTTTCCACGGTTTTATTATTTCTGTCAGAAAATAGGTAATAATAAAAGAGAAAATCGTAATTAAATAAATCAGGTAAACATTAATTTCAAATTCGGAAAACATTAACCACGAAAACACAAGAAACATTGAAACACTTGCTGCCCAAAGAGATATGTCTCTGTAAAACCCTGATTTTGCCTTTATTATCGTAACAATCTCAACAAGCGAATTATTCTCAATATCTTCTGTTATTTCATAAAGTCTTGATTTAAAATCATCATTAAATTGTTTCATTTATGCCGTATTTTGTTTGAAATTATAAATTTAAATAAAAATAGTTCTTTAGAAAAATTTGTTTTATAAAATTGTAAATTACATTTTTGAAGTTGTAAAATTAACAGGTTTATAATATCACTTAAATGCAACAAAACGGTAAACTTATAGTATTTTCGGCACCTTCCGGCTCCGGAAAAACAACAATTGTAAAAGAGCTTCTGAAAGAAAAAGATTTCAGGCTTGAATTTTCGGTATCGGCAACAAGCCGTAAAAAAAGACCTGAGGAAACAGAAGGAAAAGATTATTATTTTTTATCAGTTGATGAATTTAAGAAAAAAGTCAGAAATAATGAATTTGCCGAATGGGAGGAAGTGTATAAAAATCAGTTTTACGGAACTCTGAAATCCGAAATAGAAAGAATAAGAAATAAAGGTAAAAACGTGATTTTCGATATTGACGTTGCCGGCGGTATTTCCGTAAAAAATTTATACGGCGACAATTGTCTTACAATTTTCATTAAACCTCCCTCAATTGCCGAACTTGAAAAAAGATTAAGGCACAGAAAAACCGAAACGGAAGAGAGTTTAAAAAAACGTCTTGCAAAAGCCGAAAAAGAGTTGTCGTTTGCAGATAAGTTTGATACGGTTATAATAAATGACGTTTTGGAAACTGCCGTAAAAGAAGTAAAAGAAAAAATTGCGATATTTTTAGGTATTTAGTTATAATCCCCTCATATATTCTTCCCGCAAATTTGCTTTATCCGGGTTTTGTAATACAAAATTAATTTTATTTAAAAGGTTTTCTTTGTCTTTTGACAAAATACCTTTTAATACTAAATAATTTGAAGCGTGATCACTGCGAAAAACTGTCTGTTTCAACTCTGTATGTTGCAGTAAAATACCGATTTCATTAATAAGTTCAAGTTTATTAAGAGCAGTAAAATTTCCGGCATATCTTTTTTTAAAATGTTCTTCGCCGTAAGGAAAACTTAAAACCAAAGTTGATAAAAACTCCGGTTGAAGTTTATTTAATAATACGGCTGAATTTACTGCATGTTGAACGGTCAGTTCTTTACCGCCTAAGCCGTTAAGAATCATAACGGAAAGTTTAATTCCCGCATCTTTTGCTTTTAGCAGTCCTTCAAGAGTTGTATTTGAAGTTTCGCCTTTGTTTACATTTTTTAAAACCTCATCGTCTCCTGACTCAATTCCTACATATGCCAAGTCCAAACCTGCTGATTTTAATTCTTTTAATTCTTCTGCTGATTTCTTCAAAAAATCGGAAGGTCGTGCATAAATTGAGATCCTGCGAACTCCGGGAAGTTTATTTTTTATTTCTCTCAGAATTTTAAGCAGTTTATTTGCAGATAAGACCATTGCGTCTCCGTCGGCAAGAAAAACTTTATTAAAACGAAAACCTGATACAGATTCAATTTCTTTTTTTACAAGTTCAAAAGGCTTTATTTTAAATGTTTTTGAAGAATACATTTCGCAAAACGCACACTCATTCCACGAACATCCGCCTGTTATTTGCAAAATAAGAGAATAAGCTTCGGACGGCGGACGAAACAAGGGTTCTTCATACTTAAAAGGGAAATAATTCATTCAAAAGAATATTAAAATTAAATTTCCTAAAACAACTTTCTTTTCTTTTGCGGATGATTCCAAAAACCTTGTTTTTTTACAACATCTAAAAGAGACAGAGAAAATGCAATATTATTTTCTTTTGTATATCTTTTTTCGGTAAAAACCTGGGCTAAATTTTCAGTTCCGTTTTCTTCCGTAAGTTTTTTAGTAAAATCAGAATTTTCCAAATGCTCGTATATTTTATTAATATCTTCGTTC
>JALSMF010000191.1 GCA_026987795.1 Bacteroidales bacterium | reverse complement strand
TTAATGATTTCTCCGTAATTTATAAAAGAGGAACAACTTCTTTGACAGATTATACAATTAGTGATTTGCAGCCTAATACAGTTTATTATTGGCGAGTAAGGGGTGAGAATACCAACGGATATTCTCTATGGTCGGAAGTTTGGAACTTCACTACGGAAACAGCGGTGTTAACAGCTCCGATATTAGTCAGTCCCGTAAATAACTCAACAAACATTGATTTTAATTCGGTTGATTTTTTATGGAATTCGGTATTTGGTGCAAACAGTTATAATTTTGAAATATCACAAGATAATAATTTCATAACGGGAGTAACAAATTTGTCACTGTCTGATACATCGGTAAATTTAGCCGGGTTGAATGAAGATGTTGTATATTATTGGAGAGTTGCATCAACTGACGGTATTACGACAAGCAATTGGAGCGATATTTGGAATTTTATGACAAAAACTTTAACCGGAACAAAAAATACTGAAAGTTCAGATATAAAAATTTACCCGATTCCTGCCGATAATTTTTTGACAATTTCCGGAATAAAAGATAATGCGGAGATAACTGTTTATGATATTTCAGGAAATAAAATACTAAACAGAAAAATATCTTCCGATGTAAAAAATATAAGAATTTCTGATTTGCGTTCAGGCTTTTATATTCTGAAGATAATTTACAAAGATTCCGTTTTTATCAAAAATTTTACAATAAAGCATTAACAACCGATAAGATATGAGATAAGACCTCGTTTTCTTCCGGAACGAGGTCTTGTTATTATATTTTAACAAACAATTTATTCTCGGCAATATTTGCTCCCGTAATTTTCAGTATGTAAATTCCTTTATTAAGTTCTGAAATATTTATTTGTGCACTTTTTCTGATTATTTTGTTTAAAACACATTTTCCGGACATATCATAAATTTTACATAAAATATCTTTATCTGAATCTATATGTAAAATATCTTTTGCAGGATTAGGGAATATGTTAAAGTTTAAATTTTCATTTCTGATACCTATATTTTCATTGTAGTTTGCATATACCTTAAGGCAAAAATTTCCCGTTCCGTTAAAGCTTGAAGGATCTGCATAATCATATAAATCAAACCATTGACCGGATGCGGAATAATAACTTTCACCCGCCGATGCCGAAGACTCTATAAGATTTTTAGATTTCTTACCCCCGTAAATAATTGAAATATAAGAGGTCCTGTCATATGCATATTTTTTATCGGACAGATACAGCATTACATAAAAATTTTCACCGTTATTAACAGGAATATCTCCGGGAATATTAATTGTATGAAAACCTTTGTGTAAAATTGTTCCGGAAGCAGAAGATTTAAGATGTGTAAGGTTTGTTCCGTCAAAACCGCCGTAAATTTTTATCAAAAAATCCGTATTTTCACTTTCCGTAAAAAAACTGACAGATTTAATTCGTATATTTTCTTTTGACCTGAAAACATTAAAAACAGAGTCTCCGGATGTCATAACATCCCGCCTGCCGTGATAGTCAAGAGAATAGATAATATCATAAGCTAAAGTATCTGCCCCGAAATAAAAATGTGCTCCGGTATCATAGGTTTTGCAGGCATACTTATCATAGTAAGAAATCCAGAAATAACCGCTTTCACCCCATAAATCTCCCCAGCAATTTTTAACTAACCAAGCTCCGTCAGCCGGTGCCGCAGGAACAGCTCTGTTATCATCCCAGCCTATAACGGTTACGGCATGGTTAGGAGTAAGGCTGCTTGATACAGGCTGATAGTGGTTAAAGGCGGTATCAATAAAAGAAGCATCGTAGCAAATAGCTGTTGCTGCTGCCCCTTTTTGCATAATCTTAATTTTCAGAGTATCAATTCCCGTAAGTGAGTTATCTATGGTATAGTTCTCTATTTCAGGGATATATATGTAATGATAGTTTGGGTTGTATCTTTCGGGAGGAGTATCGTACGATTGCCCGTCAATATCTCTCACAAAACCTTCACCTCTTGTCGAATATGCCGTTGCCATTGAAAATGTTCCTCCGGCATGAACATCAAATCCGGTTGTATTTGATCCTCCGATGTCATCATTATTGTTTTTATTAAACCCGTTCCACCAATCAATATGGTATTCGGCTAAATTCGGCTCTCCTGTTTCACCGGCGGCTTGCCAATTTCCGTTTATGAGCAGGTTGCTTTCAACAGAAGCACAAACTGCATGTGTCCAGCTATTCCCGCCTTGCTGGTTTTTAACGGAGGTAACGTAGTTTTCACCGTTTACGTTTCTTAAATCGAAAGAAGAGGGTATTTGAGCTTCAATTATTTTTGAAACTGATAAAAAAATAAAAATAATCGCTGTTTTACTCATTGCCAATAGTTTCTGAAAGTTTATCTGTTTTTTATTTTGCAGTAACAGTTTTTAGGGCTTTAAAATAATGCTTCCGTTAAGAAACAAATACTCAAAAGTAACAAATATAATTAAAATCTTTTGAAGGAATATCAGTTTTCATTTTTCATAGCATCGTAAATAAGCTGATGAATTTTTTGACGTATTTTTAATCTGTTTATTCTCTGATTTTTTGCCGACGGATTTACTCTGTTTGATAAAAAGACAAAAACAATTTCATTTACGGGGTCAACCCAAATACAAGTTCCCGTAAATCCGGTATGTCCGAAGGTTTCGGGAGGGGCATCTTTTGCCGCTATAGTTTTTTTGTGTTTTTTATCAAAGCCCAAGCCTCTGTGGCTGTCTTTTTGAAAGCCCGTAAACTTATTTACGACATTTTTTGATATATAGCTAATACCTCCG
>JALSMF010000190.1 GCA_026987795.1 Bacteroidales bacterium | reverse complement strand
CCAAAAGAATAATTTTTATTGTTGCTAACAGGTCGCTAAAATCCGTTTTAATGGATTTTTAGCGACTGTTACGGTGCGTTTTAATGCACCGATTGATTAAAATGTTTAAAATAAATACTTTACTGTTTAACATAATAAAATATGAAAATTGCAAAATACAGAGGAATGTCAGTAATATCATACGGTTTACACATTATTAATCTTGAAAAAAAGCGAGGTTTTTTATTAGTATTTATTTTTAATAAAAAGAAATTTGTTTTAAGTATTTGTTTTTGAGATGCTTATATTTTTGTCTCATAATTAATATTATGTTAAATAGAATGCTTTTTAAAAGAGGGGCTGATTCTTTTTGCCCCTCAAATATTTCTACATGCCCGGAGTTTGCTCTTCAGCCCCGAGTTTTTCTATTCTTTCAATAATTCTTTGCTCATTTTCCTTATCCCGCATCTTGAAATACAATCTCTTCAACACATTTAGCAAATCTCTGTCGTCAGGTCGGATTTTAAGAGCTTCTTCAAATTTTTGTGCCGCTGTTTTCAAATCTTCTTTTGCGGCTTTTTCATATTCGGCAGCTCTTGCAAAATCTTTATTAATATAAATTTTTAATAAATAATCTGCATGCTTGGCTTTAATTGCATTTCTTTTCAGATAAACCCTGCCTATGTTGTATGCCGCATTAAAAAATTCAGGGTCAATTTCAAGAGATTTTTGATATAAACTTTCTGCCTCAGATAAATTATCCTCATATAATTTCATCTGCTCAAGTGCTTTATTTAAAGCTTCATCCCTCTTTTTTTGAGATGCAGATTTTAATGACGGATTATTTCTGTTTCTAAACGCTTCTTTTTTATGCTCATAGGCTTTTTCCATATACTTTTCATACAATTCGAGATTTTCATCAGACCTGTTATCGTAGATTGTAGCTTTAGCTGAATAATACGAAGGATTTTCAGGGTTTTTATTTATAGCTAAGTCTATGTATTCTATTGCTTTATCAGCTTTGCCTCTAATCATATAGTAATTTATGAGATCGATTATAAGTTGCTCTTCATCAGGATATTTATTAAAACCCTCTTTTACTTTTTCTATAAAGGAAGCACTGTCACCGCTTGCTGCATATGAATCTGCAAGATAATGGTATGATATACCGGGCTGATAGCCGTCTTTAATACTTTGTTCAAAATGTTTTTTCGCTAAGTCATATTTTTTTGCATTATATGCAATTAAGCCTTCAAAATATTGCAATTGAGATGTTTTAAATATGGTATCAGATTCATTTTTAGGAAGTTGAGACAGCTTGTATCCGTAATCCATCAAGGCATAAGCATTATCAAAATCTTTTTGTGTATAGCGTGTTATAGCTTCATTAATAACATTATTTTTTACAAGTTCATTAAGATTTTTTGTTGCAGCTTTATCTTTAAGGGTTCCCTTTTTATCAAGTTCAACAGCTTTCAGAACTGCTTCGGCAGATTTTTTCAGGGCATCTTTATCTATAAACTCTGTTTGCTCCCACCTGTCCAAAACTCCGTTTTTAAAGTAAAGCTTTTTTCTGTTATAAACCCAAATTTCTTCATCTCCCTGTTTCATAATTTTACCGGGTTTTCCGACTAATAATTCAGCATTTTGAAAACCGTTGCCTTTTGCCGGCATTCCTTTATATAAACCTCCGGTAACAAATGTATATGCATCAAGATATATTTTTGCACGTTTCAGCCAAGTCTTAGGATTTGCAGCTTTCTTAGGATTTTCAATGTCCGCATCGCTCTTTGCTTTTTGCTTTTTTAAGCCTTCCCAAGTAGGTCCGGCTTCTTGTGCAAATATTATACCTGTAAAAAATAATAAAATAAAAATTGCTGATAGTTTTCTCATTTTGTATAATTTATTGAATTGTTTAATCTTAATTTTCTGTTACCTCATTGTTGTCTTTACTGTTTTCAGCGGTTTCAATATCGCTTTCCTCAATGTTTTCACTTTTGTTTACTTTTGCTACAGATGCTATACTGTCTCCTTCTTTAATCTTTATCAGCCTTACTCCTTGCGTTGCTCTTCCCGAAAGTCTTACTGTATCAACACTTAGCCTTATTGTAAGTCCTGATTTGTTTATTATCATCAAATCATCTCCGTCCTTTACATTTTTGATTGCGATAAGTTTTCCGGTTTTTTCTGTTATATTAATTGTTTTAACGCCTTTTGCTCCTCTTTTTGTTATTCTGTAATCCTCAAGCAATGACCTTTTTCCGTAACCGTTTTCGGATACAACGAGAATATGTTCTTCATTATTGTTTTCGAGACAAATCATTCCTATAACTTCATCACCTTCGCTTAAACGGATTCCTCTTACTCCTGCAGCATTTCTACCCATATTTCTTACATCCGTTTCTTTAAATCTCACGGCTTTTCCGTTTCTTGCAGCAAGCATAATGTCGTTTGTCCCGTTTGTTAATTTTGCAGAAATAAGCCTGTCTCCCTCATTAATTGTAATAGCATTAATTCCGTTTTGTCGCGGACGGGAAAATGCTTCTAAAGATGTTTTCTTAATTGTTCCTTTTTTCGTTGCAAATATTATATTGTTTTGGTCCAAATATTCTTTATCATCAAGAGTTGTAACTTTCATATAGGCAGTTACTTTATCATCAGGTTCTATATTGATGATATTTTGGATAGCTCTACCCTTTGAGGTTTTACT
Source organism: Bacteroidales bacterium (assembly GCA_026987795.1). Lineage (GTDB taxonomy): Bacteria > Bacteroidota > Bacteroidia > Bacteroidales > JAADGE01 > JAADGE01. Next base: position 94 of record JALSMF010000190.1, on the reverse strand, counting down.
GCCTTCCGGAATATCATAAACTTTCATCCAGAAACATTTACCTTTTTCCGTAAAGAAAAGCAACCAATTGTGCATTGTAGCAACATACATATGC
>JALSMF010000189.1 GCA_026987795.1 Bacteroidales bacterium | reverse complement strand
ATTATGATAGGACCTCCGGGGGCCGGAAAAACAATGATTTCAAAGCGGATACCTACTGTATTACCGCCTCTGACTCTCAGTGAAGCCTTAGAAACAACAAAAATACATTCCGTTGCCGGAAAAACAGAAAAAAACTCTTCTTTGGTAACAAAAAGACCTTTTCGCTCACCGCATCACACCATCAGTGATGTTGCACTGGTCGGCGGCGGACAATATCCTCAGCCCGGAGAAATTTCTTTGGCTCATAACGGCGTTCTTTTTCTCGATGAACTTCCGGAATTTAAACGGTCTGTTTTGGAGGTTTTGCGCCAGCCGTTGGAAGACAGAAAAATAACTGTTTCAAGAGCAAAATTTACCGTTGAGTACCCGGCAAGTTTTATGCTGGTTGCTTCAATGAATCCCTGCCCTTGCGGTTATTATAACCATCCGGAAAAAGACTGTGTTTGTTCGGCAGGAGCCGTTCAAAAATATTTGAATAAAATTTCAGGACCACTTCTTGACAGAATAGACATACATATAGAGGTCGTTCCCGTTCCGTTCGGAAAACTCTCTGAAACCGAAGCGGGAGAAAACAGCGAAACGGTTCGTAAACGTGTAATTTCCGCTCGTGAGATACAGGAAAAGCGATTTGAAAAATATAAAGAAATACACAACAATGCACAAATGACCCCCGAGATGATGCGAAAATTTTGCATAATTAATGCCGCCGGAAATGCATTATTAAAAAATGCTATGGAACGTCTCGGATTATCTGCCAGAGCTTACGACAGGATTCTTAAGGTTTCAAGAACTATTGCAGATTTGGCAAATTCCGAAAACATAAAAACCGAACATCTTGCCGAAGCCATTCAATACAGAAGTTTGGACAGGGAAAGTTGGGGAGGATAAAAAAACGCAAAAAAGTTTCGGGTTTATCTTGTAAAACAAACACATTAAAACTTGGAACGACAAGCGAAAATAATTAATTTAGCAGGCAAAATTTTTCTTAAATATGCCGAAAATTAAAAAAATATTAATTGCAAACAGAGGAGAAATAGTTTTAAGAATAATGCGTTCGTGCAAAGAACTCGAAATAAAAACCGTTGCTGTTTATTCCGATGCCGACAGAAACTCTCCTCATGTAAAATATGCAGATGAAGCTGTTTTGCTTGGTCCCCCGCCTTCGAATCAATCGTATCTTCTCGGTGACAAAATTATTGAATATTGTAAAAACCTGAATGTTGATGCCGTACATCCGGGTTACGGTTTTTTGTCGGAAAATGCCGAATTTGCCAAAGCCGTGAAAGATGCCGGAATTATTTTTATCGGTCCCGAGCCGGAAGCCATCCGCTTAATGGGCGATAAGTTACAAGCAAAAGACACGGTAAAAGATTACAATATCCCCATGATTCCCGGAACCGACAAAGCAATTACGGATATTGAAAAAGCCAAAGATATTTCATTAAATATAGGTTATCCGATTTTAATAAAAGCAGCAGCGGGCGGCGGCGGAAAAGGTATGCGAGTTGTCGAAAAACCCGAAGATTTTGAAGAGCAAATGAAAACTGCCGTTAATGAGGCAGTTTCGGCATTCGGAAACGGAGCCGTTTTTATCGAAAAATATTTTACGGCACCAAGACATATCGAAATTCAAATAATGGCGGATAATTTCGGCAATACCGTCTATCTTTTTGAAAGAGAGTGTTCCGTTCAGCGAAGACATCAAAAAGTAATTGAAGAAGCCCCTTCTGCGGTTCTTACGCCCGAATTAAGAAAAAAAATGGGCGAAACTGCCGTTAATGTCGCAAAATCGTGCAATTATACCGGTGCCGGAACCGTAGAGTTTTTATATAACGACGGTGAATTTTATTTTCTTGAAATGAATACGCGATTGCAAGTAGAACATCCGGTTACCGAACTGATTACCGGTATTGATTTAGTGAAAGAACAAATTCGTGTTGCCGAAGGCAAAAAGCTCAGTTTTTCGCAAGATGAATTAAAAATAAACGGGCATGCAATAGAAGTTCGTGTTTATGCAGAAGACCCGAACAATAATTTCTTACCGGATATAGGAAAGCTTATTGAATATAAAAAACCTGAAGGACCCGGAGTGAGAGTTGACGACGGCTTTGAAGAAGAAATGGACATTCCTGTCCATTACGACCCGATGATTGCCAAGCTTATTACTTACGGTAAAAACAGAACGGAAGCAATTGAAAGAATGATAAGAGCAATTGACGACTATAAAGTTTCCGGAATACAAACAACCCTGCCTTTCGGGAAATTTGTAATGAAAAATGAAGCATTTGTCAAAGGAAACTATTCTACGGGCTTTGTAAAAAACCTCTTCAAACCAGAATTCATGAAAGAAAAAGTAAACGAAGAAGAAAGTATTCTTGCCGGTATTTTGGCAGCTAAATTTATTGCAGAAAAAAACAGCAGGCATTCTTTTAAAACAGGAGACAGCGGTAAGATATCAAATTGGAAACGAAATCGTATGTAAAATAAAAAGCCCTGAAAGAAACAGGGCTTTTTTTATTTGAAACACACAGTATTACTCTCCGTACATTTCTATAATTTCTTCTTTGGTTTTTCCGAGTATATTAAACTCTTTTCCTATTTTTATAAACGCTTCAACGGCTTTATCTAAGTGTTCTTTTTTATGAGCCGCCGAAAGTTGTATTCTTATCCGAGCCTGACCTTTTGCCACTACCGGATAATAAAATCCTATGACATAAATACCTTCATCTAAAAGTTTTGCTGCAAAATCCTGTGAAAGTTTAGCATTAAAAAGCATAAGTGCAACAATTGCA
>JALSMF010000188.1 GCA_026987795.1 Bacteroidales bacterium | reverse complement strand
AAGTTAAAAGGCGATGTTAAATTTGATGAAGTAGCCGAAAAATGTTCATACATTACACCTGTTCCGGGCGGTGTAGGTCCGATGACAATAGTTTCCCTCCTGCAAAATACCTTAGCAGCTTCAAAAAAAGAAATTTACGGATAGGCAGAAAAATATTTAATGAAGTTAAAAATTAATTTTCATTCGGAAACAGAAAGAAAAGCATTTTACCTGCATCTTGCCTACTCTGTTCTCGACGGTATCATTCTCGGTGTTTTAGCATTAAACGAGTTCATTCTGATAAAAGAACTGAAAGGCTCTCCGTATCAAATAGGTATTTTATTTCAATTTACCACCGTTGTTTTGCTTTTTTCAATTCCTTTCAATGAATTTATAAAGCGAAAAGTTAATAAGACTAAATTTTTGCGGACAATTGCGATCCTTACCAGAGCTCCTCTGCTGTTATTATTGCTCTTTCCGAAATCCGTATCGGCACAAACCGACCAATTTATGTTTCAGGTCTTATTTTTAATTATTTTTTTAATATACTATTCAACAAATCCGCTTATCTTCCCGATGATAAACGGTTATTTAAAAAACAGCTATAAACACGAAAATTTCAGCAAGTTGTACGGGTATGCATCAACGGCAAACAAAATCATAATGCTTGCGGCAACTTTTGCATTCGGCTTATTGCTTGATTATAAGTCATATTCATATATTTACGTATATCCGCTTTTAGCTTTTCTCGGAATAGCTTCAATTTATATCCTTACACAAATAAAATATCAGGCTCCGATTACCGAAAAAACCGGAAGTATTATTGCTTCGCTCAAAAAAGTTAAACAAAATTTAATTCATATTATAAAAACCAATAAACCCTTCAGAGATTTTGAAACAGGTTTTATGTTTTACGGTTTTGCGTGGCTTGTAAGTATTGCGGTAATAGCAATCTTTCTGAAAAACGAACTTAAGCTGAGCTATTCGGGCATAGCGTTTTATAAAAATTTTTACAATACCGTCTCTATACTGCTGACACCGTTTTTCGGTAAACTTATGGGAAAAATAAACCCTCGAAAATTTGCAGTATATACTTTTTTAATGATGCTGCTGTATCTTTTCTTTATGGGATTAACACAGTTTTTTCCGAGCTATGTAAACATTTTTAACATTAAAATTTATTGGTCTTTAATGCTTTCATTTTTATCATACGGAATTTTCGGGGCTATGATGGGAATTTTATGGTATATAGGTTCTGCATATTTCAGTAAAGACAAAGATGCTGCCGATTATCAGTCAATTCACCTTTCATTAACAGGTTTCAGGGGGGCTTTTGCTCCTTTGGTCGGAATATTTTTCTATAAATATCTTGATTATTGGGGTGTGTTTTTAATAGGTATTGTTTCGTTAGTGATTGCAGTTATTATTCAAATTATATCTTTACGACATCATAAATAAACTTAAGCAAATGAACTTATCTGAAATTAAAAATATCTGGTCGGAACATTATAAAACAGTTCCGGAACAATTAAAAAAAATGTCAAAAATAAACGGTATGATAAGTGCCTTTAACACTAATATTGATGCCGTAGTAAAAATTACGGGAAAACGAATCGAAGAATATATTTCAAATTTCAAACTTAACGAAGATTTTCTCTTTTCAGGGAAAAAAGAAATTGATAAACCTGAAGATGTGTTCAGAGGCTTACTCCGATGCTTCAAAAACGGGATAGCCGAAGAATGGATTATTTCCGACAAAGAGACTTTTGACAAACTCGGCAATGTGCTTAGTTACAGTAAATTACAAATGGGCGGACAAGGCGGCATAGTAGCAAATACAGCTGCTGTTTGTGATGTAAAAAATGTGTTTGTGCATTGTGCTTCATTGCCTGAAATGCAGGCAAAGTTATTTGTTAATTTCCCGAATTTGCTTTCTGTTGATGAAAAAAAGAACCTGAAACAAGCAAATAAAATTCACAGAGAAAATGATATTCCTCTTATTCATTTTATCCTTGAATTTGATAAAAATGATACTGTTACCGTTAATAATAAAAAGTATATCTGCCCTAAATCAAATCGTTTCATTGCAACCTATGACCCGCTGAATTTTAAACTTCATATTGATAAAAATTTTGTTGAGAGAATTACGCAGCCTGACATAAGTTATGAGTATATTATACTTTCCGGGTATCAAATGTTACGGGAAAAATTACGGGACGGCACCTCCGGAAAGGATAAAGCTGCTGCATCACTGAAAGTTCTGCAAAAATTAAAACAAAATAACAAAGATACATTTGTCCATTTTGAGATTGCATCAACACAAGATAAGGTAATAAGAAAATATTTAATTGATAAAATTGCAAAAGGTGTTGAAAGTATAGGATTCAACGAAAGAGAACTTATTGATATTCTTGATGTTATAAATGAAAAAAAGTTAGCAAAAAAGTGTAATTCAAACACAAACTCGGTGAACCTGTTCGAAGCTATGCTGAAAGTTTTTGAATATTCAAAAACACCGAGAATGCAACTTCATATGTTCGGGCTGTACATAACCTTACAGAAAAAAGATTTTCGCATAACACCTGTTCAAAACAGAAAAGGAATGCAAACAGCTGCCGTAATCGCAGCCGGAAAAGCAGGAACCGGAACGCTTGAGGATAAAAAAAACTTGCTGTGGGCAAAAGATAAAATCGTTTCGGAAACAGGGCTTAATGAGCTTGAAAATTTATCGGTTTTTATTCGGAAAAATTACGGAAAAAATAATATTATTGAAACGGGCATATTTGAACATAATGATTTCGACATAATTGCCGTTCCTGCAATTATCGTAGATAAACCTGTAACATTAGTAGGAATGGGCGACACTATTTCTTCTGTTTCGTTACTTGCCGCACGATAGCCGGTTTTTTATTTTATTCCGAGTAAATCTTCATAAAAAGACGGGTAAGATTTATTTATGCTGTAAGCATCTTCAATTATTATTTCCGATTCGGCGTTAAGAGCAATAACGGCAGCAGCCATTGCAATTCGATGGTCGTTACCGGAATTTATTATCCCGCCTCTGATTTTTCCGCCCTTAATAAACATTGTATCATCTTTTATCTTTATCTCAATTCCGATTTTTGAAAACTCTCTCCGTAAAGTTTCTGCCCTGTTACTTTCTTTGTAAATCAGCCTTTTTACACCTTTTATTTCGGAAGTTCCTCTGCAGTTTGCCGCTAATACGGCAAGAGGCGGAAATAAGTCGGGGCTGTGAGTTGCATCAAACTTAAAACTGTTGAGATTGCTTTGTTCCGTAATTACTGAATTCTTTGTAAAATAAATCTTTCCTCCTGCTTTTTTTATTACGTCAATAATTTTTTTGTCAGCCTGGTATGAATTTAGATTTAAACCCGTAAGCTCAATCTTTCCGGCAATAAGTCCCGCCGTAAGCAAAAAAGCAGCACCGCTCCAATCTCCTTCAACGGTATATTCCGAAACAGAAAATTTTTGATTCCCTTTAATGTAAAATTCTTTATAATTTTTATTTTTAACAACAACTCCAAAATCATTCAGAATACTCAATGTCAGGTCTATATACGGCTTACTGTTAAGGTTTTTAACTTTAATAACAGAGTCGTTATCTGGTTTAGGCAGAGAAATAAGTAAGCCCGTTAATACCTGAGAACTTAAAGAAGCATCAATTTCTATTTTTCCGCCTTTAAGTTTTCCTGATACAGAAACAGGAATAAAACCTTTATTTGTCCGACACTTGACACCCGACTGTTTTAAGGCATCACAGATTTCATTTAGCGGGCGTTTTTTCAGCGAACCGCTTCCCGTAATTTCAAAATCATCCCCGAATAAGGTAACTATCGGAGAAAACATTCTTACCGCCAAGCCGGATTCTCCGCAATTTATTATGTTTTTTACTTCTTTTTTACCGGGTATAATTGTTATTCGGTTATTCCTGACTATTATCTCAGCTCCCAAACTTTCGGCAACCGACAAAGCCGCTTTACAATCATCACACATAGAAATGTTGTTGATAACAGTATTACGTTCTGATAAAACGGCACAAGCTATAATCCTCTGCAGCATACTTTTAGATGCAATAACTTGTATTTTTTTACTTATTTTTTGAGGTTTTACCGTAACCGCTTTATTCATTATGCTATTACTTAACGCTGATTATTTTCATCAGTTTCTTACGGAAGTTTATAAAAACTATGAGAATATATAATCTGTTATTTTTTCCCGGAATTGAATTTTACTAATTTTTCCCAGTTAATTTTTCCGTTACTAAAACAAAAATCATCAATAAATTCTTTTGTAAATTTATTAATCATTTGAGAATAAGACATTAAAAAATCTTCGTTCTTTTCTTTTGCTTTATAGCCTAACGGTTCTATTATTTCCGTATACAGAGAAATATCGCCGGAAATGAAATACCAAAAATCCTGCCCGCAATATTTAAAATAATCACCTTTATCCGGACGATTATCTTTACCGTAGCAACAACCGTTTACCGATACAATATTTAAGTTTGAATTACTTGTTCTTAATGTTCTCTGTGCAGTTATAAAATCAGATTTCATTTTTGCAATTTGGCTGCTGTTACCCCAATTAGGACCGGATTTAATATTTACAATAAAACGCTTTCCGTTGTTATCAAATTCTAAATCAATATTAGGAATGCCGGATTTCCATCCGTTATAAACTATTCCGTTTATAAATATCGCTAATCCTTCAAGCCAATCTCCGAATATACCCTCTTCACTTGATGAAATATGAGCATCTGCAATACCTCTTATTATCTCATCTGCTGTTAATACGTATTTTGCCTTAAACAAATAAGGGTTCTTTCTTTTTAATATTTTGGATAATTTTAAGTTATCAAGACTTGCAATTCTTTTTTCGTGAAATATTCCGATATTATTCTCAACGTACTGCAGTATGTCGTTTTTGTTCAGTTTTCTCATATTTACCTTCTTGCCTGAATAATATATACTTAGTTGAATTAATTTTTTCTTTTACTATATTGTAATAATCTTCTATTATCTCAATTCCTATTGAATTTCTGTTCATACGTTGAGCAACTATATTTGTTGTACCTGAACCCGTAAAAGGATCTAAAACGGTATCGCCCTCTTTTGTAAATAATTTAATAAACCATTCAGGCAAACTTTCGGGAAATGCAGCACTGTGTTTTTTGTTATTACATTCAGTTGCCAAATGTAATACATTAGTCGGATATGCTTTATCTCTGTTCAACCAATTTGAAATATTTTTTCCAAACCCGCTTCCGACTTTTGATTCATCCCGTTTTTTATCTGTTTCACTAAGTTTTTTTAATCTGTTCTTAGCCCAATCTCCCATAGGTACCATAACTTCTTCTTGGTACATATTAAATTTTTTATTTTTATTAAATTGTAATAATCTTTCCCAAGAATCTCTAAATCTGTTAGGCCATTTTCCCGGATAACTGTTTTTTTTATGCCAGATAAATTCTTCAGTCCAAAACCATCCTTGCTTTCTCATTTCAATTATCAGTTCCATTACATATGTACTTCGTTCCCCGTTAACAACTTTTTCTTTAATGTTTAATATAAAAGTTCCTGACGGTTTGAGAACTCTCAATAATTGTTCCGATATAGGAAGAAACCAGTTAACATACTCGTCAGTTTTAATTCCGCCGTAACTGTTTTTTCTTTGATCTGCATAAGGCGGAGAGGTAATTATTAAATCGACTGAATTATCAGAAATTGATTTCAAAATTTCCTTACTGTCACCTAAAAATATATCAGTTTTTATTTCCATCTTATTTAATTCTCCTTTTTTACAAAAATATCTAAAAATAATGTATTTTGAATGTTTTGTGCTGACATTTTTAACTACACATCAACACTGTTCAAGGCAATATATTAAAATTACATTTAAAAATTATTTTGCATCGATATGAACAGTTGCAGTAATATCAAGCTCTTTCTTTACATCTTTTTCAATATTATCGGCAATATTATGAGCTTCTTCAACTGTCATATTTCCGGAAAGATTTATATGAAACGTGACCTCTTTGTGGTTTCCGTAATTATGAGAATGTATGTGATGAATACCGACATCAAAACCTGCAGAATCACCGGCAACTTTTTTTATCTTGTCAATAAATTCTTCACTGCATGATTCGCCTAATATGGCACTTGAACTTTCTTTAATAATTGAATAAGCTGTTTGTAGAATAAAAAGAGATACTATAATTCCCAATATTCCGTCAATCATAGGAAAATACGGATTAATAAATATGCCTGCAAGAATTAAAACCGATGTAATTGCATCGGAACGATGGTGCCATCCGTCGGCTTTTAATGATAAAAATCCGGTTTTTCTTGCCGTATAAAACGCATACTGTGCTGATAATTCTTTCATTATAATTGATACAGTCAACACAATTATTGAGAGCGTTCCGAAAACTGCTTTTTTATGATTTTTGATTGATTCTATTGATTCTAAAAAAAAGTTATATGCTACAACGGCAAGAAGAACTCCTATGAGTATTGATGTTATAAGCTCAGCTCTTCCGTGTCCGAAAGGATGCTTTTCGTCCGGAGGTTTTGATGATATTTTAGTTCCGATTATTATACCGACAGAACTTATTGAATCCGATAATGAATGCCATGCATCACTTATCAGTGCAACAGAACCGGAAACAATACCCGCCCAATATTTAAGACCGAAAAGAACGGTATTTACAATTATAGATATCCAGCCTTCGCTGTATGCCAATTTATTTTTATCCATTTGCAGCAAAAGTAAAAATAAATTTATTTTATAACTGAAAAAAGCAGCAAAATATCTTGTTTGATATAATGCTGCCGGTAATTCAGTATTTTAATATTTTACATATTAAGAAATGCCTTTCCTTCAGGAGTAATCATTTCCGGTGTCCATTGCGGCTCCCAAGTTAACTCAACTTCTGTTTCATAATCAGGCAAAAATGCTTTCACTACGGTTTCTACGTGTCGGATAATTGTATCACCTACCGGACAGCCTCTTGCCGACAAAGTCATTACTATATGTATTTTTTTTTCTTCTTCGTAATGATGAACTTCATAAATTAACCCTAAATCAACAATGTTCACTTCAACTTCAGGGTCTATAACAGTTTTTATTTTTTCGAGGATACTTTTTTCCGTAACTGATAATTTTTCTGTATCTAACATAATATTAATTATTTTAAAGGTTCTGTTTTTTCTTTGTGAAATAAAATTTTAAAAGTATTGAATGTGAAAAGTCCTGCCGTTATGATAAAAAATGCGGCACTTATTTCTATCAGCAATTTTTCTTTGATTAAAATTCCGATAAAAATCGTTATAAAAGCAATAATAAATGAATAATAATGCAGGTTTGCCGTTTTTTCGCCGTAAAGATGTGCCGGCATAGGTGTTTTAAATTTTCCCACTTTATCCTGATACATCTTAAGCCAAACAATAAAAGGAAGTGTTTTATACATTTGCCCTAATATAATTGATGTAAGAAATCCCAAAACCATACTTACTCCGTAAAGAGATTTTATTCTTGTTGAAAAATCAGACAAAATATCAAGTTTTAAGGCAGAAAATATACCGAAAATTACGGATAAAAACAGCAAGACAAATGCTAAAACCGAAAGTTTCATTCCTATATCAAGTTTTTTTCGCAGTCGTTTTTTATAAGCGTCATAATTATATTTTACAAATAAAATTATTCCGCTAAGCAATACAAGTGCCGAAGTTATTGTAATAACAGTATTTTTACCGAAATAAAGATTAAGGGAAATTGCAATAAGACCTATATTAGTCAGGTAAAATGATATTTTCAGAAGCCTTCTGTTTAATTTATGAGCTATAAAAAACATCGGTAAAAGCGTACTTGCAACCCCTGTTACAAGCATCATAAACCATCCTGTAATTCCTATATGAAAATGAACAGGTAATAAATCAATATTTGACTTAGGAACAAAATTGAATACTAAGTTTAAGGTTATAAAGATACCTAATGAAACCGTAAGTAATAACCAAAAAACAGAAGAAACTATAAAAGCATTTTCATAAGTTCTTTGCTTTGTTTTAAGGGCACTGAAAAGTGTATTTATTACAAATAAAATAACCGAAACAAGTATTAATGTTCCTCCTGTCTGCATAAATATTGTTTCTCCTATGTAACTATTCCAAAACGAGTAGCTTAAAAGTACCGTTCCGCTCATCAAAGTATATAAACTTATATGTGCTAAAACCTCACTAAACAGCTTTACTTCCATTACAACAGGTATCAGCTGATATAAAGCACCGAAAATTATCATCGTAATCCAACCTAATACAAGGATGTGTGTAACAGAAAGGACTTTAGGTCCGATATAAGAATTTGCCAAGTCACCGGAAGTAAAAAAAAGTAAAACCGATGCCGTTAAAAAGAAAATAGCCCCGGCAGCGTAATGAGGTAAAACCACACTCGGCGAAGGAGCATTTTTAGTACTTAATCCTGCTTGCATATTTTTATTTTTTATAGATTATAAATTTCATATTATTCTCATCAACTTCCTTATTTACATATGTCCATCCTCTTGTTTCAAGTTCGGGAAGAAGATACTGAGGCAGCCTTTTGTGATGAACATAAAGAGCCTCACCTTTATCTAATTTTTCTGTTTCTTCCAAAATACTTACCATAGGCAGAGGCATTTCCAAATCTCTTACGTCAATTTCACGCATTTTTCCGGCAAATTTTTTTTCTGCATCCTCAAAAGTTAATTCTTTTTTCGGGTCTTTTACTTTGTTTATTTCTTTATTTGCTTCTCCGGTTTTTGCAAGATATGTGTAAACCGTATTACTGTCAGGACGCTCAACCTTATATTCATATCCCTGACTGCTTAATTTACTAAGTAAAGGAACAGGCTCAAATGTATTTATTATCAATAGAGTTTCGTCCTCTTTCATTGTTTTCAGGGTATCAATAATTGCATGATAAGGGTCTGTTCCCGTTTCCAATATAGGACGAACATCTAATTTTACAATTTTATTTTTATTCATTTTAATTGTGCTTTTTAAAATATTATTTTCGTTTTCATTATTTTCTGTATATTTAACTTTAAATCCTGTTTTTTCTAATTCCGTAAGTATCTCATTAACTGTCGTACCTCCTATTCTTGCCGCATCTTTTACGCTTACTCTCGGAGCAAACAATTTTCTCAGAAAAGGGTTCTCAAGTTTTTTAAAATTTCTGTTAACAGAAGCTATTACTTCAATTGCTTTCTTATCGGCGTTAATAATTTCTGATATTTTTGTCTTTTCCGTAATTATCACCTTTATTTAGATTAAATAAGCTTAATGATGCAAATATAAACTATTTAAAATTCCGAAACAATACCTAATTTTAGGTATATATATTTTTTAATACAAATATCTGAAAATAATATTATTGCAAACTTAAATTTTATAAGAATATGATTTTAAGAGGCTTTTTAATATATTTTTCGATTTTTTAAATACCGGTTTTATGTTGTTTTTAAAGAAATATGTTATATTTTTGCAGAGCAAATGAATAAAAACTAAAAATAATGTCAAAAGGAATAACATCAAGACAGGAGGACTACTCAAAATGGTATAACGATATAGTTGTTAAAGCTGATTTAGCAGAAAATTCGGGTGTCAGAGGCAGTATGGTAATAAAACCTTACGGATATGCAATTTGGGAAAAGATGAAAGAACAATTAGATAAAATGTTCAAAGAAACCGGACACCAAAATGCATATTTCCCCTTATTTATTCCAAAATCATATTTTACGAAGGAAGCAAGCCATGTTGACGGTTTTGCAAAAGAATGTGCAGTCGTTACCCATTATCGCCTTAAAACAAATCAAAAAGGAGAAATTGTAGTTGATGAAAACGCCAAACTTGAGGAAGAATTAATTGTCCGCCCTACATCAGAAACCATCATTTGGAGCACATACAAAAAATGGATTCACTCATACAGAGATTTACCGATACTTATAAACCAGTGGGCAAATGTTGTAAGATGGGAAATGAGAACAAGATTATTTTTAAGAACTTCTGAATTTTTATGGCAGGAAGGACATACGGCACACGCAACTGCCGAAGAGGCAATAGCCGAAACAAAGCAAATGCTCGACATATATGCCGAATTTGCTGAAAAATGGATGGCAATGCCTGTAATAAAAGGTTCAAAATCCGAGTCCGAACGTTTTGCAGGAGCTTTAGATACATTGTCTATTGAAGCAATGATGCAAGACGGAAAAGCACTGCAAGCCGGAACATCACATTTCTTAGGACAAAATTTTGCAAAAGCCTTTGAGGTAAAATTTACAAGCAAAGAAGGAAATGAAGAATATGTATGGGCTTCTTCATGGGGAGTTTCCACAAGACTGATGGGTGCTTTAATTATGGCACATTCCGATGATAAAGGTTTAGTGTTACCTCCAAAACTTGCTCCTATACAGGTAGTTATTGTTCCCATATACAAAAATGAAGACCAGCTTGAAACCATAAGAATAAAAGTTAAGGAAATTACCGAAAAATTAAAAACAAAAGATATATCTTTCAAGTTTGACGACAGGACAACACAACGCCCGGGCTTTAAATTTGCGGAATGGGAACTAAAAGGGGTTCCGATACGTTTAGCAATAGGTCCGAGAGATATTGAAAACGGAACTATTGAACTTGCTCGCAGAGATACTTCCGAAAAGAAAATTTATAATATAGAAGGTATCGAAAATATCATAAAAGATCTGCTTCATGAAATTCAGGATAATATTTTTAAAAAAGCTTTGAAATTCAGAAAAGAAAATACATTTAAAGCTGATACTTACGATGAGTTTAAAAAAATTATCGAAAAAGGCGGTTTTGTTTTGGCACACTGGGACGGAACTGCCGAAACCGAAGAAAAAATACAACAAGAAACAAAAGCAACTATCAGAAATATTCCGTTTGACAGCCCGGAAGAAGAAGGAAAATGTATAGTTACGGGCAAACCGTCAAAAAGAAGAGCCCTTTTTGCAAAAGCATATTAATTTAGATGTCATTATTATATTCACAAGTTTAAAATTTAAAAGTTATGAAAAACTCCGTTATTATTTTATTAATTGCCTTATTTTTTGCTTCTTGCGGTGAAAATACCGATAAGCAAAACGACAAAAGTTCTGCAGATTCCGTTGCAAAAGCAGATATGGCTCTGCTCGGAAAAGCAAAAACCGTATTTGCAACATTACCGGAAGTTGCAGAAAATCCGGACAATAAGATTACCGATGCCAAAGTAAAACTCGGAAAAATTCTTTATTTTGACAATCGACTGTCTTTTAAAGAAACTCAAAGTTGTAACACATGCCATAATCTTTCAACTTTCGGTGTTGACAACCTGCCGACTTCTCCCGGAGACAACGGCGGTTTAGGTCCGCGAAACTCTCCCACTGTCTTAAATTCTGCCATTCAAAAAGTTCAGTTTTGGGACGGAAGAGCAAAAGATGTTGAAGAACAAGCCGGTATGCCCGTAACAAACCCGGTTGAAATGGCAATGCCCGATGAAGCCTTTGTTATTAACCGACTAAGCAAAGTTGAAGCTTACAAAAAAATGTTTACCGAAGCATTTCCGGAAGACGCAAATTCTTTAACTTTTGAAAACCTTAAAAAAGCAATAGGTGCTTTTGAAAGAACTTTGATGACAACAGACAGATTTGACAAGTTTTTGAACGGAGACCTAACAGCTTTAAATTCACAAGAGAAAAAAGGGCTGGAAACATTTATGAATAAAGGTTGCACTGCTTGCCACTCAGGTGCAGGATTAGGAGGAGATTTAATGATGAAGTTCGGAATCCATAAAGATTATACGGAAGTTATAGACAGCGTTAAAACAGATGAAGGGCTTTATGCATTAACAAAAGAGGATAAAGATATGTTTGTTTTCAGAACTTCAGCTCTCAGAAATGTTGAAAAAACATATCCGTATTTCCACGACGGAAGTGTAAAAAGTCTGAAAGAGGCTGTAAAAATTATGGCAATTACAGAACTGGGACAAGAACTGACAGACGCCGAAACTGATGATATTGTCGCATTTTTATCAACCCTTACGGGAGATTTAAGCGAAGAAGTAAAAACCGCACCGGAAATTCCGTAACCCTCCTTGATTAATCTCAAAAAAGATGTTGTCACAATTTTTACGGCAACATCTTTTTTTTATATATCTATCTTGAAATTACAACTTTTCTTAAAAAAGACTCTTTATCTGAGCTTATTCTCAAAAAATAAATCCCGGCTCTTAAATCGGAAGTATCAATTAAAATATTCTCAGAAGAAACGTTCTTTATAATTAATTTTTGCCCGGCAACATCATAAATTTCAACTTCATAAATTTTGCTATTGCCTGACAATAAGATATTTATATAATCTTTCGCCGGATTAGGGTATATTTTTGCAAATTTTCCGTGTTTTATGTCATTTACAGAAACCGCCGTTGATAAAGTAATATTATCTATCCAAGCACAATCACTGCCTGAAGACACCGAACCGTCTTTATAATATTCCCATTTAAGATTGTATGTTCCCGCCGAAACGGGGAAAGTTTCATTACTCCAAGGTACCTCTCCCGACCATTCATTTTGAAGCATTCCGTTGATATAAAATCTTAGATAGTCCCAATTTTCTTCCGATGATATTTTTTTCCAAAAACTAATATCACAATCTTGTTCACAAATAAATTCTAAACTCAACGAACTTGTCTCATTATCAGTGACAGTGCCTGATTCTGCGGCATATGTTCCGTCTTGAGCTTGGTCAGAACTGACAAACCAATTTTTATTACCTTCAAATATCCAGTTATGCGAAAATTGATTTTGTTCAAAACTTATTCTGTCGGTAATGCTGAAGTCGTTATATCCGCTTTCCGGAAAAAAAGTCGTATGTTGGTTGTTTGCATTGTCTTTTGCAACGATTCTGTAACTTATAACATCACCGATATTTAGCTCTGCACCGGGAAAATCTGCTGTATATATATTATTACCTTTATAAGTAAAAATTAAATTATTTTGAGCATTCCCGTTTATTTTCCATTCTGTATAAGAATTCTGCAGGTCAATACCCGTATTATCCGTTATTTCAGCCGTAACTTTTGCATCGTTCCAAAGGTTTATGTAATATTCTTTAATCGGATTATGCAATATTACCGGTACCGTGTTATCCGGTGCGGCATTAAATGTGAAATAAGTAAGAGGAGCTTTTTCAGGCAGTGTTCTTGTGCTAATATCATTTTGTGCTTGTATATAGTAATCATAAATGCCCGTAGTTCCGTCGCCCGGAATATCTGCCGACCATATGCCGTTATTTTCTGTCATGGTAATGTTTTGCCAAGTGCCGCCGTCTTTACGCCAATATACTTTTTGTCCGCCTGAAATCAGTGCAGTTCTGCTGTTAATTCGGGCGGTTACTGTATACGGACCGTTATAATTCTCTGTGTCGAATAAGGGGTTATGTATAATTTCCGGTAAAAAATATTGATATGCCGCCATAATATCAATTATTCCCCAACCGTATTCATTGTTCGGAGTTTCGTGATTACTTGCTGTCATTTTCAGTGCTTCAAAAATATCCATATTACTTACCGAAGGAAGCATTTGCATTAAAATTGCGGCAGCACCTGCCGTAAGCGGACAAGAAAAAGATGTTCCGCTTGCAGTTGTATAGCCGTCAACAGAGTAAGGAGATGCCACTGTTACATTGTAACCTTGAGCCATAACTTCGGGTTTTATTCTTCCGTCACCGGAAGGTCCTACAGAACTGAAATAAGCTCTGTAACCGTCGGCATCAACGGCACCTACGGCAAGAACACTGTCACCGTCGGCAGGTGCACCGATTGTTGTTGTTCCGCTGCCTTCATTACCGGCGGAATTAACTACGAGAATACCCAAACTTGCGGCAATATCTGCCCCTATTGTGATTGTTGCTGTATTCCCGTCAAGTTCTGCGGCACTGTAGCCTGTTCCGTCATCAAAACCTATGTAACCGAGTGATGTAGATGCAATATCGGGTCCCCAATTATTTTCAGCCCATTCCATAGCGGCAACCCAATTATCTTCTTCTACCGTTGTTTCGCTGTCGGTATTTTCGGTTTTTGCAAGAATAAATTTTGCACCGTATGCCGGACCTATAAGTTGCCCTTGGTAAAATCCGCCTATGGTGCTTAAAGTCATTGTTCCGTGGTCGCCGTTTCCCATATCTGCCTGGTCGTCAACAATTGTATCATTATTCACAAAATCCCAAGTTCCGAGTAATCTGTTTTCTGCCTGCATATTTGCAAAAGCCTGATGACCAAGATTATTGAAACCTGCATCCATTACACAAATAATAACTCCATTCCCGTTATATCCTAAATCGTGTGCGGCAGGAACATTAATTTGCTCATTCTGATTTAAAGACGGACCGTAATTTAGGTTATATTTTATTGATTCGGGGAAAGTATAATTATGATATGCGGAAGCGAAGTTAAATTTCGGTTCTTCCCGTTTTATTTTTGCTTTTCTTACAATGTCGATTTTTTTCACGAAATTCAGCGATGCTATTTCATTTATTTGACTTTTATTAACTTCTGCCGAAACGGCATTCAGCCAATTAGATTTATGTCTTAACTTTATAATATGTTTTGATATTTCGGAAACATAAGTATTCAAAACCGAAATATCGTAAAAAGTAGCGACTGTTTCTTTATTTTTCATTAATTTTTTTCTGCGTTCAACGGCATTTTCGGGAAGTTTGCTTTCTGCTGCGGAAAGTTTTGCTTTTATATCACCTCCTTTATCTCTGAAAAATATCCAAACGGAGAATAAATCTTTATCGGATAATATCGTTTTTGTTTTTAACGCTTCTGATATTTTGGTTTCTTGGGCTGTTAAGTTATTACCGATAATAAGGACAAATATCGCAAAAAAAGTATATTTCAAAATTTTCATAAAAAATAAATTATTATACAATTAAAGACACAAAATATATATTACAGTTGCATTTTTGCACTATGTTTTTCGTATTATGTTTTCGGCTCTTTTAAGGGTTTCCTGTCTTCCGAGGTCAAACCAATAATTGTAATCTGCTTTGCTGCCGATAATTTTATGTTTCTCTGCCAATCGCAAATATAAATCAATTACTGAAAATTTTCCTGTTTCTGTTATATGCTTAAATATTTCATTACTAATAATATGTATGCCCGTAAATGAAAAATCCGACAATTTTTCGTTGCAATTTCTTATTTTTTTTATTTCTCCCGTTTGTATGTTTTTCCACATACAAAGTTGCATATTTTCGTTAAAAGATAATTTTCTTGAAGAATTTGAGCTATGGACCGCAAGTGTTGCCAAAGCACTGTTTTTTATATGATTTGCCGTGAATTCTTTTATGTCAATATCAGAAAAAATATCTACATTATGTATAAGGATATGTTCGGCATCTTTCAGTTTGTTTTTTGCAAACAGCAAAGCTCCCCCGGTATCCAGCAATTTTTCTCTTTCGTCTGATATTTGAATATTGCACCCGAAATTATTTTTTTCTTTCAGAAAGTTAATTATTTGATCCGGGAAATGGTGAACGTTTACAATAAAATCATTAATTCCCTGCGATTTAAGATTCAGAATTGTATGCTCTAAAAGCGGTTTTTTATTAAGTAATACCAATGCTTTAGGCTTATTACAGGTAAGTTGTTTCAACCGGGTTCCGAGACCTGCGGCAAGGATAAATGCTTTTATCATAAATGTTTTTTGTTTTCGTTTGATTTTTCAGAGGTTAAGTCATAATATTCAGGAAATGACTTATAGAAATAATCCTGAATTTTGGTTCTGACATCCATTTTTATGAGTTTTTTATTTTCACTTGTCGGGAAGGTTCTGTTTGACAAAAATATGTAAACAAAATCATATTCCGGATCAGCCCAAACGAGTATGCCGGTAAATCCCGAATGTCCGAAACTTTTATCGGAGGCAAGTTGAGATGCCGGTCCGCCTTCCGGTCGTAAAACACGGTCGAAACCGAGAGCTCTGCGATTTCCGTTTTTGCAAAATGCACAAGACGTGAATAGTTTTACCACAGATGATTTAAAATATCTTCTGCCTCCGTAGTGTCCGTATTGCAAATACATTTGCATCATTTTGGCAATATCATCGGCATCAGAAAAAAGCCCTGCGTGCCCGCTTACTCCTCCGAGCATTGCTGCCGCATAATCGTGAACATATCCCCGTATGATTTGATGTCGGAAGAAATCATCATTTTCCGTCGGTATAATTTCTGTTTTCTTGAAGTGTTTAAGAGGTAAATATCCCAAAGTTACAGCTCCTAATTTATTATAAAAATATTCCGATACATAATTTTCCTGTTTTAATCCGGTTTGTTCTTCAATCATTTTATGAAAAAGAATAAACCCTAAATCGCTGTATTTATATTTTTTTCTTTTACGGAGTTCTGATTTATATATTTTTTCATAAATCGTATCTGTATAAGACTTTGTGATATAAAGATTATCAGCTACTTGTACGGGATATTTTTCAGATTTATAATCAGAATATATCTCAGGATTCAATTTTGTGTGATTTTCATCTTCATAGGTATCAAGATAAAAAGGTATCCAGGGTTTAAGCCTTGCCTGATGAGCCAGAATATCTTTAATTGTTATATTTTCCTTATTTGTTCCTTTGAGTTCGGGCAGATAGTCTGATAATTTTGCATTAATATCAAGTTTGTTTTCTTCATACATTTTCATAATAACCGGCAATGTTCCGGCAATTTTTGTAACTGAAGCCAAATCGAATATGTCGGTTATTTTTGTTTTTCTACGCTTTTTATATGTATGATAACCAAATGATTTTCTGTAAAATACAATACCTTTCTTTATTCCTATTATAACACCTCCGGGGGTTGCTCCCTGTGCTATTGCATCAAGCATAACGGAATCAATTTTTTTCAATGTATCTTTATCTATGTTAAGCTCTTCGGGCACAGAGTATTTCAGTCTGTTTCGCATAAACAGTTTTCCTTTTCCGGCAGGAAACAATTTTCCGGCAGAAACGGGAAGTTTTCCTTGTGCCGTTATACCTCCGAAAAGAAGTTGTGCGGAGAGGTCGCGTGTAATTTTTCTGTCATTGTATGAAACTAAAACTGCTTGTAAATTTTCGGGATTTTTAAAGTTTCTGAGGACATAGGGATTTCCGAAAATTACCAAAATGACTTTTGTTTTTCGGGAAAGTTTGTCTGCGAAATCAATCGTTTTTGTGTTAACTCCGAAATAGGGAGGTTTTCGGCTCATTTGGTGAATACTTACAATTACTTTATCGTATTTTGCAAGTTGCTTTATTTTTGCGTCAAATATTTTTATGTCTGAATTTTTTCTTATCGAATAGTTATCAACATCGTCATATTGTAACAGCCTTTTTTGAAAATTGCTTATTGACCCGTTTCCTACGGAAATTGATGCAATTTTATCTGTATCAAGATTTTTAAACGGTATTATGCGTTTTTTATTTACTGCCAGAGTAAGAGCTGCTTCAGTAAGTTTTCTGTTAAGGTATTTTGCATAATCTGAATTTAAATCTTCATAAATATTTTCGATTTCAACAGGTTTAAATTTGTTAAGCTGCATCCATTGTTTGGCAATAAGTATTTTTTTGCAGCGTTTATCTATCTCTTTTTGTGATATTTTTCCTGATTTTATTGCATTTTTTATTTTTCTGAAAGCCAAAGGAACATCTTTCGGCATAAGTAATATATCAACACCTGCAAGCAAAGCGGCAACTTCGGTTTCTCCGGGTTTGTAATATTTGGTAACACCGTGCATTCCGAGAGCATCGGTAAAAATGAGACCTTTAAAGCCCAAATCATTTTTCAGCAAATCGGTAACAACAGGTTTTGAAAGGCTTGATACCGAATTTGTTGCCGAATCAAGCGAAGGAATATTGAGGTGCGCTATCATAACCCCTCCTAAGCCATTATGTATAAGC